>NZ_JBQHSG010000005.1:0-203159 GCF_052066375.1 Bariatricus sp. HCP28S3_A7 | reverse complement strand
TTTCTGATTTGTTTTCTCGCACTGATAATCTATCGTTTTCTTACGAAAAAGCTCGAATCAAAATATACCTGTGAAGAACTGTTAGATACCTTGAAAACAATAAATTTTGTCAAGGTTCAAGAACAAGGATTTATTCCTACATATAAACGCGAGTCCATTACAGATGATCTTCATGAAGCTTGTGGATTTCGAACAGACTATCAATTCATAACCAAAAGTAAAATGAAAACAATTCAGAAACAGAGTAAAGGAAGGAAATAAATTACAATACTCTATAACAACGATAAAAATCGCTGTACCCAAGTAAGCGCAAGGGATACAGCGATTTTTTCTTTTGCTAACTGTCAAAGACAGGAATATAACACACCTTCGTGAAATTTGTCAATATGACTTTTGATTTTTTTGAAAAAGTATTATGCTGCGAATTTCTTAGAATGAAGAATCCTGGATTGCGCATCCGGCATCAGGTATGATATTCTATAAGAAGTGAAAATACGTGGGATGCCATGTGTGGCAGCTTACAGGAGGAGAATAGGGGAGAAACATATGGGAAAGGATTCAAAAGATACATTTGCGGTCGATACGCGTAACAGGAGTCTGAAACAATGGGGAGAAGGTCTGTTTGCTTTATTTGTGGGTCTAACAATCGCCCATTTGGGCGTCAGCCTTTTTCTCGTGTCGGAACTTGGCTCGGATGCGTTTACGGTGATGATTCAGGGAATTGCAAGAACTCTCGGGCTTAGCATTGGCACGGTTCATGTGATTGCATTGATCCTGCTGATGATTGTGATGGTTTTGACGACGAAGGGATATGTCAAGCCGGGGACGGTCGTCTGTGCATTCTGCGGAGGATGGATCATAGATTTGTTCCTGTGGATGATCGGGGCTAAAATATCTTCCGGATCGCCGATGTGGATCCGGATCCTTGTTATGTTGGCAGGATGTGTGATATTGAGCTTTGGTATGTCCATCGTCATTGAGAGCAACAGCGGTACAGGGCCGAACGATCTGATTGCCATCATATTAACGGATAAACTGAATCAGAAATGGAATGTACAGTTTCAGTATGTGAGGATTACCTGTGATATTTGTTTTGCAGTGATTGGATTCCTGCTTGGCGGGCGCCTTGGAATCGGAACGATCGCAGCGGCTTTTCTGGTAGGGCCGGCTGCACAGTTTTTTTTGCCGAGGAGCCGCAAATTAATCAAAACATGTTTTCCGGATCTGTAAAAGAAAACCTGCCAATGCGTTTGGAAATGCAATGGCAGGTTTCCTTCTTGAAACTATTTACAAGTATAAGCTTTCAGAAGCATAAGTGTATTTTTTACTCCGTCCAGATGAGAACGTTCATAATTATGTGATGCATAAACACCCGGTCCGATCAGACCGTGCAGAATGTCGTAACCGCTTCTTAAAGTAGCTTCTACGTCCGAACCGTAATGCGGATATACATCGATGGCATAGTCGAGTCCGTTTGCTTTCGCAGTGTCGATCAGGGCGCTTGTCACCTCATAATTGTAAGGACCGCCGGAGTCTTTTGCGCAGATGGAAACCATGCGTTCTGTGCAGCCCAGGTCGGCACCAACACATCCCATATCAACCGAAATCATTTCTTCGGTATCTTCCGGCACACTGCTTCCGCCGTGACCGACTTCTTCGTAAACGGTGAAGACGAGAGAAACCTTGCGATTCAGGGAAAGGTGTTCGTCTTTGACCCATTTTGCAAGGGCTAGCAAGATGGCAGCGGAGAGCTTGTCATCAAGGAAGCGACTCTTGATATATCCGCTTTCAGTCACTACAGTACGAGGATCCATGGCAATGATATCGCCGACCTGAATGCCGAGAGCGGCTACGTCTTCTTTCGTATTTACATTCTCATCCAGAAGAATCTCCATGTTTTTCTCTTCATGATCCGGCTTATCGTCTGCTACATGGACGGAGGGCTCGGTATTGAGAACAACACCGGTATAAACCTTTCCGTCGCGTGTGTGGATGGTGCAGTTTTCACCGTCGGCAGTTGACCACTGATGTCCGCCGAGTGTGGTGGGACGCAGACGTCCGTTGTCTTTGATGGAACGAACCATAGCGCCAAGGGTATCGACATGAGCGGCAAGAAGAAGCGGATTTCCCTCTCCACCCAGTGTCACCAGTACATTTCCTTTTCTGGAACTCCATGGCTCATACCCCATCTCTTTGAGTGTGGAAAGAAGGTATTCTTTCACTTCGCGGGTATACCCGGAAGGGCTGGCGATTGAAGTCAGTGCTTTGAGCTGCTTTGCAGCGTATTCAGTGTAAGTTTCCATAAAATCATTCCCCCAAAATGTTAAATTTTATTATGCTTTGTTATTTTAATCGTTATCAAACGAAAAAGCAATCCTGTTATGCAGAGAATTTCTGCTTTTCCAATCCATGTATCCAGTCGGATTTGAAATAATATACCGTAAATACAATAGAACTTAAGGTCCAGGTGATCGGGTAGGCCCAGAACACAACATTGATCACCGGGATAAAATGAACCGCAATGCTGATGTAGCTGACACGGATCAGGCACCAACAGATCATCATGACCAGCATCGGAACCGTAGAACGGCCTGCGCCGCGCATGATTCCGGCCATACAGTGGGAGTAGGCGAGCAGACAATAAAACAGAGAAATGGTTCTTGCCTGTGTCACACCGAATGCGATGGCTTCTTCGCTTCCACCGAATAAGGAGAGCAGTGTCGGCGCAAATGTATAGACAAGCAAACCAATCAGTTCTGCCAGAGTAATGGAGCATATGACTCCGAAAACGGATCCTTTCTTTACACGGCCATACTCTCTTGCCCCCAGGTTCTGACTGATAAAGGTTGTGAGAGCCATTGAAAAACAGGTCACCGGAAGAAAACCGAAGCCCTCAATTTTGGCATAAGAACCGCAGCCTGCCACCGCAAGAGCACCGAATTTATTGATGTTTGACTGTACAAATACATTTGCCAGAGAGATGATCGAATTCTGGACTCCGGTTGGAAGTCCGTTCGTAACGATCTGAGGCAGCATCATACGGTCAAGACGGATCTCTTTCAGAGAAACACGGATCTCTTCCGGATTATGAAGAAGCTGACGCAGACACAGGAAGGCACTCAGAAATTGTGAGATCGTTGTTGCGAGTGCGGCGGCTCCGACGCCGAATCGGAATCCCGCGATCAGTATCAGGTCAAGTGTAATATTTGTGGCAGAAGAAATCATCAGGTAAATCAGCGGATGCCTGCTGTCCCCAAGAGCCTGAAGAATTCCCATGAAGAAGTTGTACATAACAAAGCCAAGAGCACCCATGAAATAAACTCGGAAGTATACTAAAGAATTCACAAGTACTTCATCGGGTGTGCCCATGAGGTGCAAAATCTGTGGCGCGGCTATTTCCCCGATCAGGGTGACTGCGACTCCGCAGCAGAGACCGAATCCGATCGTTGTGTGAATGGCCCGCCTCAGTGCCTTCATATTGCCGGCACCGAAGTATTTTCCGATGATCACACTTGCACCGATGGAGATACCGTTGAAGAGTCCGACAAGAAGCATGATCAGACTTCCGGAAGAACTGACGGCGGCAAGTGCGTTACTGCCCAGAAAATTACCCACGATCAAAGTGTCGGCCGTGTTGTAAAATTGTTGGAACAGATGTCCCCAGAAAAGCGGAATTGCAAAAAGTACGATTCGCTTCCAGATAGGGCCCTCTGTCATGCGTGTTGAAGAAGAAATATTAGACATACCAAAAACCCCCGATAGTTATGTTGACTGTACATAGTTATAAACTGGTTACAGACTAAAGTACACTTTTTAATTATAAGAATGTATTTTGAAAAAGTCAATGAAGTGAGAGGAACAATGATAAAATTGTTGTTCTCTGTCATAAATTGTGGTAAACTAATGAACAAAGTTTCAGGAATCGGCCTTCTGCGGCGGATTCCACAGATTGAGAACCTGAGGAGGATTTACCATGGCAGAAGAAATGGTATCAAAGAATTTTATTGAACAGGAAATTGACAAAGATTTGAGAGAAGGTGTTTATGACCATGTCTGTACACGTTTTCCGCCGGAACCGAACGGATATCTTCATATCGGACATGCCAAATCCATTCTTTTAAATTATGGACTGGCCCAGAAATATAACGGAACATTCCATATGCGTTTTGATGATACGAACCCGACGAAAGAGAAGATGGAATTCGTGGATTCCATCAAAGAGGATATTCAGTGGCTGGGAGCTGACTGGGGGGAGCATCTTTATTTTGCATCAGATTATTTTGATACAATGTATGAATGTGCGGTCAAATTGATCAAGAAGGGCAAAGCGTTCGTATGTGATCTGACAGCGGATGAGATCCGGGAATACCGCGGGACTCTGACCGAGCCGGGGAAGAACAGTCCTTATCGAGACCGGTCGGTGGAAGAGAATCTGGAGTTATTTGAGAATATGAGAGCCGGTGTCTATAAAGACGGTGAGAAGGTACTCCGTGCAAAGATCGATATGGCTTCTCCGAATATCAATATGCGGGATCCAGTCATTTACCGGGTGGCACACATGTCACATCATAATACAGGGGATAAGTGGTGCATTTATCCGATGTATGATTTTGCGCATCCGATTGAGGACGCAGTCGAAGGAATCACCCACTCCATCTGCACGTTGGAATTTGAAGATCATCGCCCGCTTTATGACTGGGTAGTGAGAGAGTGTGAATTCGAGAATCCGCCGCGTCAGATTGAATTTGGTAAATTATATTTGAATAATGTGGTTACAGGCAAGAGATATATTAAAAAGCTGGTTGAGGACAAGGTCGTTGATGGATGGGATGATCCGCGTCTGGTTTCGATCGCGGCACTCCGCCGTCGTGGCTTTACACCGGAATCCATTAAGATGTTTGTGGATCTCTGCGGGGTATCCAAGACTCAGGGAGCTGTGGATTACGCGATGCTGGAGTATTGTATCCGCGAAGATCTGAAGTTAAAAAGGCCGCGTATGATGGCGGTGCTGGATCCGGTTAAACTCGTGATTGACAATTATCCGGAAGGAGAAACCGAATGGCTTGATGCACCGAATAATCTGGAAAATGAAGAGCTGGGAAGCAGAAAGGTTCCGTTTAGCCGTGAACTTTATATTGAAAGGGATGACTTTATGGAAGAACCACCGAAGAAATATTTCCGCCTTTTCCCGGGCAATGAAGTCCGTCTGATGAATGCATATTTTGTGAAGTGTGTGGATTATGAGAAAGATGAAAATGGAAATGTGACCGTGATCCATTGTACCTATGATCCGGAGACGAAATCAGGCAGTGGATTTACCGGAAGAAAAGTAAAAGGCACGATTCACTGGGTATCAGCGGAACATGCTGTGAAGGCAACGGCACGCTTATATGAGAACCTGATCGATGAGGAGAAGGGCGTTTATAACAAAGAAGACGGTTCCATGAATCTGAATCCGAATTCACTTACCGAAAAGGAAATTCTTGTAGAACCGAACTTCTCAGAGGCAAAGGCCTATGACAGTTTCCAGTTTGTGCGTCAGGGCTATTTCTGTGTGGATTCGCACGATTCCAAACCGAATGCGTTGGTGTTTAATAGGATTGTATCGTTGAAAAGTTCATTTAAACTACCGAAATAAAAAAGAATTTTCGAAAATTTAAGAATAAAAATGCAGCATTTGAATCAATGCTGCATTTTCTATTCCGGTATAACGGCTGTAATCTATTCGTTTTTTTCTTCGGAAGCATCAGCCGGCTTCCCTGCTTCTTCAGGAGCGTCAATTTTCTGCTCGGAATCTGCTTCTTCGACTGTAGTTTCATCAGGTTGTCCCGGTGCTTCGGATGGCTCTACGGGTTCGGCTGGTTTTTCCGCTTCAGCCGATGCTTCGGATTCAGGCTGTTCTTCAGTGGCACTGGAAGTATCGGATGTCTGAGCGGAAGATGGATTGAGATGAACATAACCGCGTTCCTTGACTTCGCCGAGGTCATCATCTAATTCAAAATCATCATCATCGAAATCATCATCAAAATCATCTTCTGATTCGATGTCATTCTTTTTCTTCATCCAATAATAGATACCTGCTCCGGCAGCTCCGGCGGCGGTCAGGCCAAGCAGGAGTTTTCTGAAATTTTTTGCCATAATAATACTCCTTTCTTAGACGAAATGCATAATAAGATGCATATAAACAAATTCATTGTAATACTTTTTCCGTAAAAGGAAAAGTAAAATATTTATAAACACTGGTTTTTGTGATAAGATATGTGATACGATATAGGATATTGATTTAAGAAAGGAACATCAATTAGGAATGGATGAAAAAGAAACTTTGATGTATGAAAAAGGTCAGACAATTAGGAAAAGGGCGAAAAATAAAATTTTTGGTGTAATCTACAGCCGTACCGCAGTTGTGATTATTTTGCTTCTTTTACAGATTGAGCTGATGTTATTTTCGCTCACTTATCTGGAGAATTATACAAACTATTTATATGGAGTTTTTGTCATACTTTCTGTTGTGTCAGTCATTTATATTATGAATGAGAAAGGGACGCCTGAATTCAAGATGACATGGCTTCTGTTTATTCTGCTTGTACCGGTCGTGGGAGTGGGATTCTATATTTTTACGAAGACCGAATTTGGAACCCATTTTCTGGGAAAGAGGCTGGAAGATCTTCGGCATGAAACAGAACCGTATATGGAGCAGAATGAAGGAATTGTCCAGACGATGCGAAGCAGCAGACTTGCGAATGTGAATTTGTCACATTTCCTGTATCAGCAGGTGGGATTCCCGACATACGGAAATACGGAGGCTACGTATTTCCCACTGGGAGATGATAAATTCCCGGCGCTTTTAGCGGAACTGGAGAAGGCAGAAAAATTTATTTTTATGGAATACTTCATAGTTGAAGAAGGGTATATGTGGAATTCAGTTCTGGATATTTTGCAGAAGAAGGTACAGGAAGGTGTGGAAGTCCGTTTCATGTATGACGGTATGTGCAGTGTTGCCCTGCTTCCATATGAGTATCCGGAAAAGCTCAGGAAAATGGGAATCCAGTGCAAGCAGTTCGCGCCGATTAAACCGGTTATGTCCACCAGTCAGAATAACCGGGATCACAGAAAGATCTGTGTGATCGATGGAAAAGTTGCGTTTACCGGTGGGGTCAATCTGGCTGATGAATATATCAATCAGAAGCTGCGGTTTGGTCATTGGAAAGATACCGCGATTATGCTGAAAGGAGATGCGGTACAAAGCTTCACCATGATGTTCCTGCAGATGTGGAATCTCTGGGAACGCCGCCCGGAGGATTATAAAAAATATCTGACGGTCAAGAAAAGCGGATTCCGGAGAGAGACCGGTTATATGATTCCATACGGGGACAGTCCGTTTGATCATGAGAATGTGGGAGAAGAGGTTTATTTTCACATATTGAATCATGCGAAGAAATATGTCCATATTATGACACCGTATCTGATTCTTGACAGTGAGATGATCACGGCTCTTACACGAGCTGCCAAATGCGGGATCGAAGTGATCATCATCATGCCGGGGATTCCGGATAAGCCGTATGCGTTTTATCTGGCCAAGACATATTATGCTGAGCTTTTGGAAAAAGGAGTTCAGATTTATGAATATACACCGGGATTTGTACATGCAAAGGTATTTACTTCGGATGACGATACGGCTACAGTAGGAACCATCAATCTGGATTACCGCAGCCTGTACCTGCATTTTGAATGTGGTGTCTTTATTTATCATAATCCGGTGGTTTATGATATTGAAAAGGATTTCCAGGAGACGCTGAAGAAATGCCATAAAGTTACGCTTACGGAAGTCAGAAACCGAAGCCTTTTTACGAAACTGTATGGGCAGATCCTCCGTCTGGTTGCCCCTCTTATGTAGGAGTAAACCGGCAGATTTCGTGTCTGATCGGCTTAGGATTTGCGAAAAAACCAGGAAAAAACAGTTTTCAAAAAATAAGAATGTACATATGAGAAAAAATGTTGTATAATTTTTAAAGGTGTTTCTTATAGTACAAAAGTTACATGGGATACATATATGAATATAAGCAGGAGGATATATCATGGTTAAAGCAGTAGTAGGTGCGAACTGGGGAGACGAAGGCAAGGGCAAGATTACAGACATGCTTGCAGAAAAGGCTGATATCATTATCCGTTTCCAGGGCGGTGCGAATGCAGGACATACAATTATCAACGATTATGGTAAATTTGCTCTTCACACACTGCCGTCGGGCGTGTTCTATGGACATACTACAAGTATTATCGGAAATGGTGTTGCAGTCGATATTCCGGTGTTGTTCAATGAGATTCAGTCCATCATCGACAGAGGAGTGCCGATGCCGAAGATTCTGGTTTCTGACAGAGCACAGATGGTAATGTCATACCATAAAAATTTTGATGCATATGAAGAGGAGAGACTGGGAGGAAAGTCATTTGGCTCTACAAAGTCAGGAATTGCTCCGTTCTATTCTGACAAGTATGCAAAGATCGGTTTCCAGATCAGCGAACTTTTTGATGATGATCTGCTGAAAGAAAAGGTTGTTCGGGTGGCGGAGCAGAAGAACGTGCTGCTTGAGCATCTGTATCACAAACCATTAATCGATCCTGAGGAATTATATAAAGAATTAGTAAGCTACAGAGAGATGGTAGAACCTTATGTATGTAATGTTTCCGCTTATCTTGATCAGGCGATCAAAGAGGGCAAAGAGATCCTGCTGGAGGGACAGCTTGGAACATTGAAGGATCCGGATCATGGCATTTATCCGATGGTTACTTCTTCTTCCACACTTGCGGCTTATGGTGCGATCGGCGCAGGTATTCCGCCATATGAGATCAAGCAGATCGTAACAGTATGTAAGGCATACTCCAGCGCGGTCGGAGCAGGTGCATTTGTAAGCGAGATCTTCGGAGAAGAGGCAGATGAACTGAGAAGACGCGGCGGAGACGGCGGCGAATTCGGTGCAACGACAGGACGTCCGAGACGTATGGGATGGTTTGACTGTGTGGCTTCCAAATACGGATGCCGTCTGCAGGGAACAACAGACGTTGCATTTACGGTAGTTGACGTTCTGGGATATCTGGATGAGATCCCGGTATGTGTAGGATATGAGATCGACGGCGAAGTGACGACGGAATTCCCGACCACACATCTGCTTGAAAAAGCAAAACCGGTTCTTAAGACTCTTCCGGGATGGAAATGTGATATTCGTGGAATCAAGAAGTATGAAGATCTGCCGGAGAACTGCAGAAATTATATTGAATTTATCGAGAAAGAGATTGGATACCCGATTACCATGGTTTCAAACGGACCGGGAAGACATGATATTATTTTCAGATAATGGATGAATAGAATAAATGAAAAAAGAGGACATGGCATATCAGTATGCTGTGTCCTCTTTCGTTGTGTGCAACTGCCTTAAAATCCGCAGAATTGCGGCAGTGTTTTAAAGCAGATAGAGTCCGTTCTCCGATGCATGCTGTACGATCTCGTCCGGCCATACGGAGGACTGTACTTCTCCGATGTGCGCTTTCCTGAGATAGAACATACAGATACGAGACTGCCCGATTCCGCCGCCGACTGTATAGGGAAGTTCTCCGGCCAGAAGAGATTTCTGGAAGTCCAGTCCCGCGCGCTCTTCGCATCCGGCAGCTTTGAGCTGACGTTTCAATGCTTCTTCATCGACACGGATTCCCATGGAAGAGAGTTCCAGTGCAATGTCCAGAACTGGATAGTATACAATAATGTCCCCGTTCAGTTCCCAGTCATCATAGTCCGGAGCACGTCCGTCATGTTTCGTTCCGGAAGCAAGCGTTTTACCGATCTGTTTGATAAAAATGGCTCCTTTGGCTTTGGCAAAACGGTATTCGCGTTCCTTTGGTGTCTTATCCGGATACATGGTTTCCAGTTCCTGAGAAGTAATAAATGTGATCTCATCCGGCAGATAAGCCTCTATGTAATTATAGCGGCGTGCCATAAACTGTTCTGTTTCTTTTAATGCGCTGTAGACTTTATTTACGGTATACTCCAGCGTTTCCATATTCCGTTCTTCTTTTGAGATTACTTTCTCCCAATCCCACTGGTCTACATAGATCGAATGGATATTGTCCGTTTCTTCATCCCGGCGGATTGCACTCATATCCGTATAAAGTCCCTCCCCTGAGTGGAATCCGTAGCGCTTCAGCGCGTAACGTTTCCATTTTGCAAGAGAATGGACGATTTCGACCTCTTTGTCATTCTGTTCCTTCACACCGAAAGAGACCGGACGTTCTATACCATTCAGGTTATCATTCAGACCGGATTCCGGGCGTACAAAAAGCGGAGCAGATACACGGGTCAGGTGCAGAGACTTGGCAAGTGAACGCTCAAAATGGTCTTTGACCTCTTTGATAGCAACCTCAGTCTCACGGATCGTAAGCGGAGAATGGTAATTCTCCGGTATTATCAAGTGTTCCATGTTCATCTTCCTTTCCTACTCATTAGTACAAGTGTAGTAGAAAGAGGTGTTGATTGTCAATCCATTTTTTTGGCAGAAAAATATTTAGTCAGAAAATATGTGCTTCCGGTCATAAATGGCTGTCCGGTCTCATATAATAAAAAGGTCGGGGAAGGAGGGGACTTATGATTCAGAAAGAGAAAATGAGAAATGAACAGGAAACGATCTCGATCGAAGAATATTTGAACAGACGCAGAAAGTTGCGTGAAAAAGAGAGAAGGAACAGAAAAGAGCAGACATACGAAAAAGAAAGCTCTCCCTGGATGCTGGCAGAGCTTTCCATGACGTAAGCTATTCGGCTTTGTTTTCATCGTTCGAATCATCCGAATCATCTTTGCGAAGCAGCCTGTAGAACAATGTATAGGCATAGAGAAGAACCGGAACGAGGATCGTACAGGCAATGGAAGCTTTAAAGAGCCCATGTGTCTGTGAATGATCCGTGAGTGCAAAAATCAATGTACTTGCATACAAAAGAATCAGTAAAACAGCACCGATCAGTGCGAGAATCCGTTTTGTTTTTTTCATTTAAATCACCTGTTTTCATCTTTTCTATCTATTATAATAACAAAATTGCATTTCCACAAGAAAATGTTTTGCAAACGGATAAGAAATGCTGTATGATATATGGAGTGAAAAGAACAAAAAGGAGAATTTACAAATATGAGTACTTTATTAGAACAGTGGAGAGATACCGCATATTCAAAAGAAATGGATCAGAATTCCCTGCAGAAGTTCTGGGGAACCTATTTTCAGATTGAAAAGGAAATCTATGAAAAGCTTCTTACCAATCCGGATGAAGAGGTTAAGGGAACGGTGAAAGAACTTGCAGAAAAATATGGTGTAGAAGTATTTACCATGACCGGATTCCTGGATGGTATCAACGACAGCCTGAAAGAACCAAATCCGATCGAGACCATGGATGAAGATACCGTTGTGAGCCTTGCGTTTGACAAAGAACTGCTTTACAAAAATATGGTAGACGCAAAAGCGGACTGGCTTTATGAACTCCCGCAGTGGGAAAATATTTTCACGGAAGAAAAGAGAAAAGAACTGTATAAAGAACAGAAGAATTCCCGTACTGTACACGTAGAAAAGAAAGTTTATCCGAACGACCCATGTCCGTGCGGAAGCGGAAAGAAATATAAAAAATGTTGTGGGAAGAATAAATAGATTTCATAATTGACAAATACTTTCCACATGTCTATAATAATAGCAAATGTGTTGATGAGAAGAGTAGAACGCGGAAGAATCACAGAGAGAAAAGCCATGGCTGGAAGCTTTTTATTGCAGAAGCGTTTGAAGACCATCTCGGAGCGGCTGTGAGGAGCAGCACGGCAGGATACCGTTATCATCCGAATGAAGTGGCTTTGGCATGACGCCGGAGCAAGCGGGGTGGAACCGCGAGTAATGATGTTGACTCGTCCCTTGCAGTAGATGTTTATACTGCAGGGGATTTTTTGTTGCCATGCATATATGAGCGGAAGGAGTGAGAAGTAGATGGAAGCATACAGACACAAAGTGCAGTATTACGAGACGGATCAGATGAAGATCGTACACCACTCCAATTACATCCGTTGGTTTGAAGAGGCGAGAATCGATTATCTGGAACAGCTTGGAATGCCTTATGAAGAGATGGAAGCCCGGGAGATCATAAGCCCGGTGCTGGCAGTCGAGGCGGAGTATCTGCGGATGGTACATTTTGGAGATACGGTCACGATTTATCCGAAAGTGAAAGAGTATAACGGGATCAAGCTTACAATCAGTTACGATGTAATGGATGAGAAAACACAGATGGTTCATTGCCGGGGACTGACAAGGCATTGTTTCCTGAATCTTAAGGGGAGGCCGATCTCGCTCAAACGGGAATACCCGGATTATCATGAAAAATTTATAGAAGCACTGGAAAACGACCAGGATTGACAAAGGAAGTTTCAAGTTAAAAGAAACATGGAAAGAGAGGAAAAAATATGAAAATCACATTGAAAGACGGATCTGTTAAAGAGTATGCCCAAAGCAAATCCGTAATCGAAATTGCGGAAGACATCAGCGAAGGACTGGCGAGAGCAGCAACAGCCGGGAAAGTAAACGGTGAGGTGGTTGACCTCAGAACGGTGGTCAGTGAAGACTGTACACTGAGTATCCTGACATTTAATGACGAAGAAGGAAAGGGCGCGTTCCGTCATACGGCTTCTCATATTATGGCACAGGCGATCAAGAGACTTTACCCGGATACAAAGCTTGCAATCGGACCTTCCGTTGCAGACGGTTTCTATTATGACATTGACCGCGAGACACCGCTTGTGGCAGAAGATCTGGAAAAAATCGAAGCAGAGATGAAGAAAATCGTCAAAGAAGGACTTCCGCTTGAACGTTCTACCAAGCCGAGAAATGAAGCAATAGAATACTTTAAAGAAAAGGGAGAACCTTATAAAGTGGAACTGATCGAAGACCTTCCGGAAGATGCCGAAATCAGTTTCTATACTCAGGGAGAATTTACAGATCTCTGTGCGGGACCACATTTGATGAATACAAAACAGGTAAAAGCATTTAAGCTGACAAGCCTTGCGGGGGCTTACTGGCGCGGAAGCGAAAAGAATAAAATGCTTCAGAGAGTTTATGGTACAGCTTATCCGAAGAAAGCAGATTTGGATGCGTATCTGACAATGATGGAAGAGGCAAAGAAACGTGATCATAGAAAACTTGGAAAGGAACTGGGACTTTTTATGATGAAAGAAGAAGGACCGGGCTTCCCGTTCTTCCTTCCGAAGGGAATGGTTCTTAAAAACCAGCTTCTGGATTACTGGAGAGAGATCCATCACAAAGCAGGTTATGTGGAAATATCCACTCCGATCATGTTGAACCGTCAGCTGTGGGAAACGTCCGGACACTGGGATCATTATAAAGACAATATGTACACAACGGTCATTGATGAAGAAGATTTTGCAATCAAGCCGATGAACTGTCCGGGTGGAATTCTGGTTTACCAGTCTGAACCACGTTCTTATCGTGATCTGCCGCTTCGTATGGGAGAGCTTGGACTGGTTCACCGCCATGAGAAATCCGGACAGCTCCATGGTCTCATGCGTGTAAGATGTTTTACACAGGATGATGCACATATTTTCATGATGCCTGAGCAGATCCGTGATGAGATCAAGGGGGTTGCCAAACTGATCGATGAAGTGTACAGTCTGTTTGGATTTAAATATCATGTAGAACTTTCCACTCGTCCGGAGGACAGCATGGGAAGTGATGAAGACTGGGAGATGGCTACCGATGCTCTGCGCGGTGCGCTGGATGATCTTGGCCTTGACTATGTAGTAAATGAAGGGGACGGTGCATTCTACGGACCGAAGATCGACTTCCATCTGGAAGACTCAATCGGAAGAACCTGGCAGTGCGGAACGATTCAGTTAGACTTCCAGCTTCCGCTTCGTTTTGGATGTGAATATACAGGAGCTGACGGAGAAAAGCATCAGCCGATCATGATCCACCGTGTAGCGTTCGGATCCATTGAACGTTTCATCGGAATCCTGATCGAGCATTTTGCAGGTGCCTTCCCGACATGGCTTGCACCGGTTCAGGTTAAAGTGCTGCCGATTTCTGACAAATATATGGATTATGCGAACAAAGTTCTGGAAGAACTGAACAATGCAGGAATCCGTGCAGAAGTAGACACACGTGCTGAAAAGATCGGTTACAAGATCCGTGAGGCTCAGATGCAGAAGATTCCGTATATGCTTGTTGTAGGAGCGAAGGAAGAGGAAGAGGGTCTGGTATCAGTCAGAAGCCGTTTCGAAGGAGACGAGGGGCAGAAAATGCTCTCTGACTTTATTGCGGCGATCAAAATGGAGATCAAGGCAAGAACGGTAAGAGAAGTAAAAACGAAAGAATAAGAAGTCAGAATAAGGGCATAATATAATTTGATTTCTGATAAGAGAAGGAGGGTGTATTATGCCGGAATTAAAATGTACCGTGCAGACATGCATGCATAACAAGGATTTTTATTGTGATCTGAATGCGATTACTGTGGGAGGAAATTCCGCAAAAACGGCAGAAGAGACTTGCTGTGACAGCTTCGAAGAGCGCAAAAGCGGAACCTACAGTAATGTGATGGGAGAGGCGTCCCCGACCAGCCAGATCGACTGCAAGGCAACGGATTGTAAGTATAATGATGAATGTCAGTGCCATGCCGGAAAGATCAGTGTCGAAGGAAGTCAGGCCTGCCAGTGCGAAGAGACAGAATGTGCGACGTTTACCTGTAAGTAGCAGATAAACAGCTGGAAGAAAAATGAGAAGACCACCATTGGGAACGTATATCAAATTAGGTATCCGATCAACCTGAAGGTGGTCTTTTTATGCATTCAGCTATTCGGAAAAGGAATGAGACTTGTATGAAAAACTTGAATTATTAGAAAAGGATTTTGGAGATTGCCACGGAAAATCTATTGCATAGAGTAAATTTTGACGGTATAATGCTGATGTATGAGAAAAAGAAATCGTGTCTTAAAGAAGACGGATTTAAGAGAAAAGGTGAAGAATGAATGGAAAATGATGAGAAGCTGCAGGAAAGAAAAAGTGATGATCCTGCTTCTGCTCCGTATTATGTGAAAAGGCCGCAATTCGGTAAAGAAGGCCCGTCTAAACTCCGGCAGGAATTTAGCAGGGGAATGACCATGTTTCTGGTCATTATGGCATGTGTGGTCCTGTATTTTGCATTACTGCGTCTGGATTCAATCACGAACGCTGTTTCCATGGTGATTGATGTATTGAAACCGATTCTTTATGGAATGGTCATTGCGTATCTTCTGAATCCGATTGTCAAGCAGGTAGATCGTATCCTGGTTCCAAGACTGGAGAAATACATGCAAAAGAATCGAGCAAAGAAATGCTCCAGAGGAATCGGAGTGATCCTGTCACTGGTGTTTTTATTTGCTTTGATCACAGCACTCTGTAATATGTTGATACCGGAGCTGGTAAAAAGCATTCGGGACCTGATCATCACGCTGCCGGGACAGTTGAATAATGTAGTCGACTGGTTTAATCATTTGCAGGCGTCCGATACGGCAATGGGAATCCTGATGAGAAATGCTCTGGAAGAGGGAACAACAACCCTGCAGAACTGGCTGCGTACGGATCTGATGCCGCAGGTAAATACGATCATGTCAAATCTCACGGTGGGAGTGTTGAATATCCTGAATGAGGTATTGAATTTCCTGATCGGACTGATCGTGTCCGTATACCTCCTGTTCAGCAAGGAACAGTATTCTGCCCAGTGCAAGAAAATGACCTACGCTTTTTTAAAAACGAATCATGCCAATATGTTGCTGCATCTTACGAAAAAAAGTAACGAAATTTTTGGCGGTTTTATTATCGGGAAAATTATCGATTCCGCAATTATTGGTGTACTCTGTTTTATCGGTCTTTCGCTGATTAAGATGCCATATACGCTTCTTGTCAGTGTAATTGTTGGAGTGACAAATGTGATTCCTTTCTTCGGACCGTACATCGGTGCGATTCCGAGTGCATTTCTGATCCTGCTCAGCGATCCGAAAAAGGGCCTTTATTTTATTATTTTTATACTGGTACTACAGCAGATCGACGGAAATGTGATCGGTCCGAAGATACTCGGTAATTCAACAGGACTTTCCCCATTCTGGGTCGTATTTTCCATCCTGATCGGAGGGGGAATGTTCGGGTTCGTTGGTATGATCATGGGAGTGCCTACTTTTGCGGTGATTTATTATATTATTAGTATGATTACCAGCCAGAGGCTAGAGCGTAAGAATCTCCCGTTGACCACAGTTCACTACGGAGTAAAGAGTTATGTGAACGAAAAAGGAGAGTTTATCAGTGACGATATAACGATTATGGATGAAGATGAAAAGAACAATGAATAGTAGAAAAGGGGAATTTTATTATGCCAATTCGTGTACAGAATGATCTTCCGGTAAAAGAGATACTGGAAAAAGAAAATATATTTGTGATGGATGAGTTCCGGGCGACTCATCAGGATATCCGTCCGATCAGGATCGGGCTTTTGAACCTCATGCCGCTCAAGGAAGATACAGAACTTCAGCTTCTGCGGTCGCTTTCCAATACTCCGCTGCAGGTGGATATTGTGTTTGTCACGGTGAAGAGTCATGAGTCGAAGAATACTTCGGCAAACCATTTGAACCGGTTTTACGAAACTTTTGATAAAGTGAAAAACCAGAAATTTGACGGTTTTATCATCACCGGAGCGCCGGTTGAGCAGATGCCGTTTGAAGAAGTGGATTACTGGGAAGAACTGAAGGAAATCATGGAATGGACCAAGACGAATGTGACATCTACGATCCATCTTTGCTGGGGGGCACAGGCGGCACTTTATTACCATTATGGAATTGATAAAGTACAGCTTCCGTCCAAGCTTTTCGGTGTATTTGAACATAAAGTGATGAACCGGAAAATACCGCTTGTACGTGGATTTGACGATGTGTTCCTGGCACCGCATTCCCGCCACACAGATGTTCCGATCGAAAAGATCAGGGAGGATGACCGCCTAATGATACTGGCAGAATCTGATGTTGCCGGAGCATTTCTTGTCATGGCAGAGGACGGCAGACAGATCTTCGTGATGGGACATCCGGAATATGACAGAATTACACTGGATCAGGAATATAAACGTGACAAGAGCAAGAATCTTCCGATTGAACTTCCGGTTAACTATTATCCAAATGATGACTGCGAACAGAAGCCGCTTCTTACATGGAGGGCACACGGGAATACGTTGTATGGGAATTGGCTGAACTACTATGTCTATCAGGCAACGCCGTATGACATGATTGGGACACCGCAGTTTTAGGCTGATCGGTGGGATAAGTAAGCAATCTATATAAAAGCACCAAGGGAAGAGATAATCTTCCTGCGGTGCTTTTTTATATGGAAACAGATGTATGGTACTGGAATCTTTCATTTGCTGACAACGGGACGGCTGACAGTAAAGAAACTATTTACAGATTCTGAATCATCACATATAATGAGGGTCAAAGTAATAAGTTAGAGAATGCGGCAGGAGTGCCCGGGCATTCTTGAATCTGGGAGGAATTATATTTGATGCTTGAAAAGAAAACGACAGAGTTCCTGGAAGAACTTTCTTCATCGGCACCGGTTCCGGGAGGAGGCGGCGCATCGGCGGCAGCAGGTGCTTATGCAGCAGCGCTTGGATTGATGGTAGGCAATCTGACGACCGGTAAGAAGAAATATGCCGATGTGGAAGAAGAAATATGTGAAAGCATGAAAAAGCTGGAACAGCTGCGCGATAAACTGACACGTCTGGTTGATGAGGATGCGAAGGCATTTGAGCCGCTTTCAAAGGCATATGGAATGCCAAAAGAAACGGAAGAACAGAAGAAGTTAAAAGAACAGGTGATGGAGACGGCGCTTCGCGAAGCCTGCCGGGTGCCTCTTGAGATTATGGAGGTCTCTATTGAAGTGATGGAACTTCTGCAGGTACTCGAAGAGAAAGGAAGTCGCCTTGCAGTAAGCGACGCAGGAGTCGGTATTTTGTTTGCCAAGACGTCTCTGGAAGGTGCGTCTTTGAATGTATTTATCAATACCAGACTGATGAAAGACAGGCAGTATGCGGAAGAACTGAATCAACGTGCGGATGCATGGATTGCCCGTGGAAGAACACTGGAGCAGCAGGTATATCATGGCGTTCTGGAAAAAATAAGGTAAACGAGAAGGAAAAGAGAAAATGGCAATAGAAATGTTAGGGGCAGAAGTGGCAAAGGCGATGAAAGAAAGAATTATCAGCAGAGGGGACAGACTGAAGCAGGAAGGGATTATACCTTGTCTCACGATTATTCGAATCGGAGAGCGCCCGGATGACCTGTCATATGAGCGGGGAGCAAAAAAAAGGATGGAGCTTACCGGAATTGAATGCCGCGTAAAAGAACTCCCGGAAGATATTTCTCAGGAGGAGTTTGAAGGGGAATTTCGCAAAGTCAACGCGGATGAAACGGTGCATGGCATTTTGCTTTTCCGTCCGCTTCCGGCGCATCTGGATGAGGAACCGGTGAGAAAAATGATCAATCCGTATAAGGATGTGGACTGTATGAGTGATGTGAATCTGGCAAAGGTATTTGCAGGAGATCAATCCGGTTTCGCGCCCTGTACGGCAGAAGCTGTCATGGAAATGCTGGAACACTACGGCATCGATGTCTGTGGAAAAAAGGTGACGGTTGTAGGCAGAAGCATGGTTGTTGGAAGACCGCTTGCCATGCTGATGCTTCAGAAAAACGCAACGGTAACGGTATGTCATACCAGAACGGCCGAGTTGGCGGAAACGTGCAGAAATGCGGATATTCTGGTGGCAGCAGCAGGGAGAGCAAAGATGATTACTTCCGATATGATCGGGGAAGGAGCAATTGTCGCAGACGTGGGAATCAATGCAGACGCAGAGGGGAAAATGTGTGGAGATGTAGATTATGAAGGAGCACTTGAAAAAGCGTCCTTCATAAGTCCGGTACCACGTGGCGTCGGAAGTGTGACGACTTCCGTACTGGCATTGCATGTCATAAAAGCAGCAGAATATCTTGCCCATCTGGAATAGAACAATGGTTAAATCTTATCTTCAGAATCCGGCGTTGCAGGGAATTCCCGGATAAGACTTTGGATATTGTCGCGGATATAACGTTTATAATGCTCTGGAAGAGGACGTAACAGATCCAGTATTTCCAGTTCAAGCGGATCGGAAATGGATGGCTTCTCTTCCAGGTAATCACAGATCAGATACTCAAAACGGACGTTAAGTACTTTGGAAAAATTCAGCATAGAAGAAAATGATGTGGAAAGATTTCCATTTTCGATCCGGCTGATTGTCGTTGTATCAAGATTCATTTTTTCTGCTAATTCAGCCTGAGTCATACCTGCGTTTTTACGCGCTTGACGTACGCGGCTACCAAATTCTTTGCTCATAACCATTACCTCTCTAAAAAATAGTTTAGCATTGGAATATGAAAAATAAATGGCGTATAAAACAAACAATATTTACAAATATGCAAAATGACTGTTAAGATGTAAACAAAAGGAGGGAAAAAAGAATGGATTTTGAAGTATACAGGGAGGAGATCGAAGCGATAAAACTGGCAGTAAGTACCGCATCCAGACGTGGTGTGCCAAGAGAACATACCCTTACGGGCAGTATAGAACGTTTGCTTGATTATTATGCGGAAGAACCGAAAAACGAATATCTGACTGGCGCTTTGCTCAATATACAGGCATATTTGGAACTGGGGATGGAATATAGTAAATACGAAGATTTGTTTGAGCGTGTGCTGAGAAAAGGTAATCTGGATAAAAGAGAAGTGTTCCCGAAACCGTTTTATTCTGCCAGAAAAGTGAAATTAAATAAAAGCCAGGTGAGAGGGATGATCCGGAAATGGTCTACTTCTTCTAAAAATACCATGCCTATCCCCGAGGTGGTTGAGGACATTATCACGAAAGTCAAGAGCCGGGAAAAGGGTGTGTATTATTATCATAATCATGTGACGGGATCCGGTATGGAAGATGATATATACGAATTGGTCATCCAGGGGGAAGAATGCTATTTTCATGATATTAAATGGGGAAGATACTATGTCTTTAAGGAATAAAAGCGTTGTTAATTCTTCAATAATTTTGTATAATTAAATATCTTTATACGTTAGCAGGAGGAGAGAACATGCTTGATGTAATTAACACAGTCGTGAAAGCAGTCAACAAGGTTGTCTGGGGATGGCCTATGATTGTATTGCTGTTTGGAACCCATATTTTTATGACCGTACGAACCGGAGGAATTCAGAGATATATATTCAGGGGGATTCGTCTGTCTGTTGCGAAGGATCCGGATGGAGAAGGGGAGGTCAGCCAGTTCGGAGCGTTGACTACGGCGCTTGCATCAACCATCGGAACAGGTAATATTATCGGGGTAGGAACTGCAGTGGCGCTCGGAGGGCCGGGAGCGGTATTATGGTGCTGGCTTACCGGGGTATTTGGAATTGCCACGAAATACAGTGAAGCACTGATCGCCGTGAAATACCGCGTAAAGACTGAGGATGGGAGAATGCAAGGAGGGGCAATGTATGCCCTGGAATATGGATTGAAGAACAAAAAACTAGGAAAAGCTCTTGGATTGATGTTTGCTTTTTTTGCGGCATTTGCATCATTTGGAATCGGTTGTGCCACACAGGTCAATGCAATTGCTACTGTATGTAAAGAAAATCTGGGGATTCAGCCCTGGATCATTGGGATTGTTGTGGCGTTTTGTACTGCGATCGTGATTTTCGGGGGAATTAAAACAATTGCAAATGTATGCGAGAAGCTGGTGCCGTTTATGGCGTTGTTTTATGTTGTGGGATGCGTCATTATTCTTGGAATGAATTATGATTATATTATTCCGGCACTTGTGACGATCGTGAAGATGGCTTTTACTCCCGGAGCGGTGGCCGGAGGTCTTGTGGGAAGAGGAATCATGCTTGCCATGAGATATGGTATTGCGCGTGGACTGTTTTCAAATGAATCCGGTATGGGATCTGCACCGATCGCGGCAGCGGCCGCGCAGACACGAAATCCGGTGCGACAGGCTCTGGTTTCGGCAACAGGTACTTTCTGGGATACGGTTGTGGTATGTATGCTTACCGGGCTGGTACTGGTATCAACGATTATGAAGAATCCGGCGATCAATGCGAATGAGGTGAGTGACGGAGGTGTGCTTACTTCTATGGCGTTCAGCCAGATCCCGGTTATCGGTCCGATTATTCTGGTTGTGGGGATTATTTCATTTGCATATTCAACAGTACTTGGATGGGCATATTATGGGGAGCGTTGTGTGGAATATTTCGGCGGGAAGCGCGCGCTGGTTCCTTATCGTATTCTCTACATCATTGTAGCGGCAATCGCTCCAGTGGCTGCACTGGATCTGGTATGGCTGATTGCGGACACGTTAAATGCATTTATGGCGATTCCGAACTTGATCGCTGTTCTTGCCCTTTCTTCAGTCATCGTGGCAGAGACCCGAAAGTATATTAACAATATTGATGCAAGAGACACAACGCCGGTCCCGGTCGTAAAAAAATACTGTTGACAAATGAAAAAGAATGTATTAGGATATTTTCTATAGAATAGAAACCGTTGAGAAAGAGTAGTAGATTATCAAAGCAAGATCACAGAGAGCGGCAGGGGGTGTGATTGCCGTATGGAGCTGATAGTTGAATGGACTTTTGAGGGCAGCCTGAAATCTTTGGAGAGTATGGTATGTCGGGAACCCGACCCGTTATCAATGTGGAGTGTATGTTAGTACATGGAAGAGGACAGTCAGACTGTTGAAGTTGAGTGGTACCGCGTTAATATGAATTTATTACCGCCTCAATCCGGATAGGGTTGGGGCGCTTTTTATTATCGTGGCAGACATGAAAGTCGTACTTCTTACTAACGAAAGCAGAATTCCGGGCATATGGAATGAAGCAAGAAGGTCAATCATTATGAAAAGAGAAGGAGACAAAAATTATGAAAAAGAGAACAGTAGCAGTAATTTTGAGCATGGCAATGGCAGTTACAATGGCGGCAGGATGTGGCGCTAAGAAAGAAAGCAGTGGCGAGAAGAGTTATACAATCGGTATTTCACAGTTCGCTGAACACGGATCTCTGGATAATTGCCGTGAAGGATTTATTGAGGGACTAAAAGAAGAGGGGATTGAAGAAGGCAAGAACCTGACGATTGAATATAAGAATGCGGCAGCGGATATGGGAACGGCTTCCCAGATCGCGAGCAGTTTTGTTTCTGACAAGGTGGATATGATCTGTGGCATTGCGACACCAAGTGCGCAGAGCGCATACAATGCAGCAATGGATTCCGACATTCCGGTTATCTTTACAGCAGTAACGGACCCGGTTGCAGCAGAGCTTGCGGATGCAGACGGTAAACCGGTCGGTGAAGTGACAGGAACAAGCGATAAGCTGCCGGTTGAAGAGCAGCTTCGAATGATCCGAGAGGTTCTCCCGGATGCAAAGACGATAGGTATCATTTATACAACCAGTGAAGCAAACAGTGTTTCGGCGATTGAAGAATACAAAGAAAAAGTCGGTGATTATGGTTTTGAACTGGTAGAAAAGGGAATCACGAATACATCAGAAATCGCACTGGCAGCAGATGATCTTCTGACAAAAGTAGATTGCATTTCCAATCTGACAGACAATACCGTTGTAAATTCGCTTGCAACTATTCTGGATAAAGCAAACGCAGCGAAGGTTCCGGTATTCGGAAGTGAAATCGAGCAGGTTAAGATCGGTTGTCTTGCAGCAGAAGGTCTGGATTATGTAGCGCTTGGAAAGCAGACTGGTAAGATGGCAGCTAAAGTGCTGAAAGGTGAGGCGGCAGCTTCTGAGATTAGCTTTGAGACCATCACGGAGGCAGGACTTTATCTGAATACAAAGGTTGCTGCAGATCTTGGAATTACACTTTCCGATGATCTGGTTTCCGGTGCAGTGGAAGTTTATGACAGTATTGCTGAGTAATATATTAGTATCAAGTAAAACGTTTATTGGATTAGAATTATACGATTTTGAAGAAAAGCGGGGTTTAATGGCATGAGTTTTGCAGTGTCTATTCTGGAGCAGGGGCTGATCTACGGTATCCTTTCTCTGGGAATCTATATCACATATAAAATACTGGATTTTCCGGATTTGACCGTAGATGGAAGTTTTCCTCTCGGAGCGGCGGTGACAGCACTTTTGATTACGAGAGGTGTGAATCCGTACCTGACACTTGTTGCGGCATTTCTGGTTGGAGTGATCGCGGGAATCTGTACGGGACTGATTCATGTGAAATGTAAAGTGCGGGATCTGTTGTCCGGCATTATTATGATGACAGCACTCTGGAGCATCAATCTGAGAGTTGCCGGAACTGCAAATGTGCCGTTATTTTCGCAGAAAACAATTTTTAAAAATGATGTAATTGATAAAGTGGTTCCGGAAGCATTATCAAAATACAGTACTCTGATCATGATTTTGATCATTGCAATATTCTGCAAAATTCTTTTGGATCTTTATATGAAAACTCAGTCAGGTTATCTGCTCCGTGCCGTCGGTGACAACGATAAGCTGGTGACTTCTCTGGCGAAAGATCAGGGAAATGTTAAAATCCTCGGCCTTGCGATTGCAAATGGACTTGTAGCGCTGGCGGGATGTGTGTTTTGTCAGGAGGAGAGAGTGTTCGAAATTTCCAGTGGTACCGGTGCTATGGTCATTGGACTTGCAAGTGTTATTATTGGTACGAGCATTTTCAAGAATCTGACATTTATGAAGACGACAACGGCAGTACTTGTAGGCTCTGTGATCTACAAGGCATGTGTGGCAATTGCGCTGAGAAGCTTTGAACCGCAGGATATGAAACTGATTACGGCAGTATTGTTCCTTGTGATTCTGGTGTTGAGTATGGAGAGAAAGAAGAAGGTGAAGAAGAATGCTGGAGCTTAGAGATATTCATAAGTATTATAATCCGGGAACCGTCAATGAAATGTGTCTTTTTCAGGATTTTAACCTGACGATTCGCGATGGAGAATTTGTTTCGGTGGTAGGAAGCAACGGCTCAGGCAAAACTTCTATGCTGAATATTATCTGCGGAAGTATTCCGGTGGAAGCGGGAAGCATTCTGATCGACGGAAAGGATATTACCAGGGAAAAGGAATATAAAAGAAACCGGAAGATTGGAAGGGTTTATCAGAATCCGGCGATGGGAACCTGCCCGTCCATGACGATTCTTGAAAATATGTCACTGGCGGATAATAAAGGAAAGTTCTTTGGACTGGGAAGAGGAACGAATAAAGCCAGAATCGAGTATTATCGGGAATCTCTGGCGCAGCTTGGCCTTGGACTTGAGGATAAGATGGATGTGAAAGTGGGATCTCTTTCTGGAGGCCAGAGGCAGGCGATGGCACTTTTGATGTCTACCATGACGCCGATCGAATTCCTGATTCTGGATGAGCATACGGCAGCGCTGGATCCGAAGACGGCGGAACTGATCATGGAACTGACGGATAAGATCGTGAAGGAGAAGAAACTGACTACAATTATGGTGACGCATAATCTCAGATATGCGGTGGAGTATGGAAACCGGCTTATTATGATGCACCAGGGTGAGTGCGTGATTGATAAGAGCGGGGAAGAGAAGGCGAAGATGCCGGTGGATGAGATATTGAAGATGTTTAATGAAATAAGTATTGAGTGTGGGAATTAGGGACGCCCGCGCAGATGCTCGGTAGGGATTACTCCGAGGCTGCGCTGCGGTGGAACTAGTGCACAAAACTGTAAGGGTCCGAGATGGTTGACCAATGGGTCTCCCACCTCGGGCCCTAACATTTTTGGCACGGATTTCCACCGCGCTTCGCTTAACCTCCGTAATCCCTACCGAACATCTGCGCGGGCTGGTACTTTCCAAGGACTCTACGTACGGTTGTTTGGGGGACGCGCGTGCGGGGCGAGGGCCCCTGGCGCTGGTGGGATGAGGAAGGGGAGGTTGAGGGAGAGTTTGTTGGGGCGAGGGCCCCGGGTGCTGGTGGGATGAGGAAGAAGAGATGAGTATTAAAAATGAACCAAAGATTAAGAATCCTCTTATTGTTGCGATCAGGGAGCAGTTGGAGCACCGGGCGCTTTGGATGTATTTGCTTTGTGATGAGGCGAAGAAGAAAGGGCTGGATTCGAAGGAGTATGCGCCGGATGCGATCCGCAGATGTGGTCTTTATCAGGGGGCAAATCTGCGAAAGAAGGCAGGCGGCAGGGATTAGCTGAAGGGGCTGAAGAAAACGTTGTTTTCGAAGTTTGCACAGTGGGTTTTTGAGATGGATATCAAGCAGTGTACGGATGATCATCTGGATATTGATTTTCATTATTGTCCGCTGGTGAAAGCGTGGCAGAAGCAGGGATGTACGGATGAGGAAATCCGGGTGCTCTGTGATCATGCGATGTGTGGTGACAGGGGAATTGCGGAGAGTTTCGGATGCGAGCTGGATCTGCCCGCGACGATTGCGAATGGGGATGAGGTGTGTAAGATCCGGTTCGTGAGGAGAAAGAAATAGAAGGAAGTCTCATGGTTGCCTGGCACACAGTTGCTCTACGCTTCGTAGGTTGCTGTTTTTTTAAATGGAAGATACAATAAAGCTATGAAAAAACAGCAAAGAGAGGTAAATGTAAATGGGATATGTAATCGGAAAAACAAGAAAAGAACTGAGAGAAAAGAAAAAACTTACGCAGAAGGAGTATGTCCGGTCTGTGGAAATATTATTGCATCCGCAGGATTCGGGTCATTCACCTGCTGTGGAATCGTGCTACCTGAACAGGAGGCCGAGCAGCCGGAATAGGATCATCAGATTATGGTCGAAACTGTGGATAATTTAAAGGATAGGGGGATTTAGAAAAAGCAGATGTTTCGTGTTCATACGTGGAATGTCTGTTTTTTTCATGTTACTTTTCACACAGTAGCCAGCATTTACTGCGGGCTACGTGCCAAGAGCGTACATTAACTTTTTCATGTTTATATTTGGAGCAGTAAATACAAGAACATTGACTTAATCCGGGAGAAATGGTAAAATAGAAAAGCAAAATAAAGCACATAATATTGTTTTAAAATAATACAACAAACACAATATATAGTAGAAAGGAGACGATTTATGGATCTGAAGGATGTCAGAGTGATCAAGAAGGACGGAACGAAAGAAGAATTTAATGTACAGAAAGTCGTTGTGGCTGTCAATAAATCTGCCTATCGTGCCCTGATTCAGTTTACGGAGGAAGACATTCAGTTCATCTGCCGGTTTGTGGAAGAGAAGGTCCTTGAGCTGGGAGTGAAGGAGATTCAGATTGCCCAGATGCACAATGTGGTGGAAGGCGCTCTGGAGAAAGTGAATCCGATCGTGGCAAAGAGTTACCGGGATTACCGGAATTATAAGCAGGATTTTGTGCACATGCTGGATGAGGTTTACCGGAAGAGCCAGTCGATCATGTACATCGGGGATAAGGAGAACAGTAATACGGACAGTGCGCTGGTGTCTACGAAGAGAAGTCTGATTTTCAATGAATTGAACAAAGAGCTTTATAAGAAATTTTTCCTGACTGTGGAGGAGCTTCAGGCGATCCGGGAAGGGTATATTTATATTCACGATATGTCAGCGCGCAGGGATACGATGAACTGCTGCCTGTTTGATGTGAAAAATGTTCTGACCGGAGGGTTCGAGATGGGAAATCTGTGGTATAATGAACCCAAGACACTGGACACAGCCTTTGATGTGATCGGAGATATTGTGCTGAGCGCTGCAAGCCAGCAGTACGGAGGATTTACGGTGCCGAGTGTGGATGAGATCCTGGAGCCATATGCCGAGAAGTCACATAAATTACATCTTGAAAAATATCGTTCACTGGGGCTTCCGGAAGAGGCCGCACAGGAAGTAGCGTGGAAGGATCTTGAAAAAGAGATGGAGCAGGGCTTCCAGGGATGGGAATATAAATTCAACTCTGTTTCATCAAGCCGCGGGGACTATCCGTTCATCACCGTGACGAGTGGAACGAATATCAGTAAATATGGAAAGCTGATTACGAAAACTATGCTGGAGGTTCGCAAGAACGGTCAGGGTAAGGCCGGACATAAAAAGCCGGTATTATTCCCGAAACTTGTATTTCTGTATGATGAGAAGCTTCATGGACCGGGAGCTCCGGCGGAGGATCTGTTTGAAGCCGGGATTGAATGTTCGAGAAAAACGATGTATCCTGATTGGCTGAGCCTTACCGGAAAAGGGTATGTTCCAAGTATGTACAAGAAATATGGGAAGATCGTAAGCCCTATGGGATGCAGGGCGTTCCTTTCACCGTGGTATGAAAGAGGCGGAATGAATCCGGCAGATGATGATGACAAACCGGTCTTTGTCGGGCGGTTTAATATCGGGGCAGTCAGTCTGCATCTTCCGATGATCCTTGCAAAATCAAGGCAGGAGAACCGGGATTTCTTTGAAGTGCTGGATTATTATCTGGAATTGATTCGGAAGCTGCATATTCGTACCTATGATTATCTCGGCGAGCTGCGTGCGTCAACCAATCCGCTGGCATACTGTGAGGGTGGATTTTATGGCGGTCATCTGAAACCGCATGATAAGATCAAGCCACTTCTCAAATCGGCGACAGCATCCTTTGGAATCACGGCGCTGAATGAGCTGCAGCAGCTGTATAATAAAAAGTCTCTGGTGGAAGACGGGGAGTTTGCACTGGAAACATTGGAATATATCAATAAAAAGGTGCAGGAGTTCAAGAAAGAGGATGGGCATCTGTATGCGATCTACGGCACTCCGGCAGAAAATCTTTGCGGCGTTCAGGTACAGCAGTTCCGTAAGAAATACGGTATTGTGGAAAATGTTTCGGATCGTGCGTATGTGAGCAACAGTTTCCATTGCCATGTGACCGAAGATATCACTCCGATCCAGAAGCAGGATCTGGAGAATAGATTTTGGGATCTGTGCAACGGTGGAAAGATTCAGTATGTGAAATATCCGATCAATTATAACGTGGAAGCAATCAAGTCACTGGTACGCCGTGCGATGGATATGGGATTTTATGAAGGCGTAAATCTATCGCTTGCATATTGTGATGACTGCGGTCATGAAGAACTTGCGATGGATGTCTGCCCGGTATGCGGAAGTAATAATCTGACCAAGATCGATCGGATGAATGGATATCTTTCTTATTCAAGAGTCAAAGGAGATACGCGTCTGAACGATGCGAAGATGGCGGAAATTGCGGAAAGGAAAAGTATGTAGATGCGTTACCACAATATAACAAAAGATGATATGCTCAACGGGGACGGACTTCGGGTCGTATTGTGGGTGGCAGGCTGCAGTCACTGCTGTAAGGACTGTCACAATCCGGTCACATGGGATCCGAACGGCGGACTTTACTTTGACGAGTCTGCAAAGGCGGAACTGTTTGAAGAATTGAAAAAGGATTATGTGAGCGGTATCACCTTCAGCGGAGGCGATCCGCTTCATATTGCAAATGTAAATGATGTGACAGAACTGTCAAAAGAAATCCGGGAGACATTTCCGGAGAAAACAATCTGGCTGTATACGGGTTCTACGTGGGAAGAGGTACGCCGCATGGAAATCGTGAGGTATCTGGATGTGTTGGTGGACGGTGAATTTGTATTTGCCAAAAAGGATCCGCTTCTTTGTTGGAAAGGAAGCAGTAATCAAAGAGTGATCGATGTACAGAGAACACTGGCGGCAGAAACGGATACAGTGCCGGTTCTGCATTGCCCTGATTATGATGAGAATTAGCAGGTTTGAAACTTGACGGGTATAGGTCGTAATAATGTGAAACAGGAGAAGAGACAGATGAGAAGAATTGCAAAATTTCACAAAGTAAGTGCCGAACAGTTTGCCGAAAGCTGGAAGGACACATTTGGAGAAGATATTTCAGGAGAAGAGATACAGAAACTCTATGAAGAGATCCGCCTTCCAAAGAGAGCAACATCAGGGAGTGCAGGATATGATTTTTATGCACCGGATACGTTTGTTTTGGAACCGGGAAAGACGGTCAAGATTCCTACCGGCATCCGGGTTGAAATGGAAGACGGATGGGTGCTGAAATGCTATCCGAGAAGTGGGCTTGGATTTAAATACAGGCTGCAGCTCAATAATACGGTAGGAATCATTGACAGTGATTATTTTTATTCCGATAATGAAGGGCATATTTTTGCAAAACTGACGAATGATTCCAATGAAGGAAAAACGTTGGAAATAGCGAAGGGAACCGGCTTTATGCAGGGAATCTTCGTGGAGTATGGGATCACGGTGGATGATGACACCGATGAAGTGAGAAACGGTGGATTCGGAAGTACGACGAAGGGTGTTTAAAAGCTTCGGATGCGGAAGTATACCAAAGAATGTTCACGATATTCGTATATAAAAGGATGAGAAAAGGTTAGGGAAAGGACTTGAAAAAATGGATAAGACGAGAGTAAAGATTTTCCGGATGATTATGCTGGCAATGATGGTGGCGATCGGGGTTGTGATTTCTCCGATTCTCAGGATTGAGGGGATGTGTCCGACGGCGCATCTGGTAAATATTGTATGTTCGGTTCTGATGGGACCGTGGTATTCTCTGCTCTGTGCGACACTGATCGGAGTCATCCGTATGATGTTTATGGGAATTCCGCCTCTTGCGCTGACGGGTGCAGTGTTTGGTGCGTTTCTGTCCGGTGTGTTTTATCGGCTTTCCGGAGGGAAAATCATCTGCGCAGTGATTGGAGAGGTATTTGGAACCGGGATCATCGGTTCGATTGTATCTTATCCGGTGATGGCATTTCTGATGGGAAGAGAAGGACTGAACGCATTCTTCTATACGCCCATGTTTCTGGGAGCTACACTGATGGGCGGAACGGTTGCATATTTCTTCCTGAAAACCTTAAGTAAAGCCGGATTGCTTGCAAAATTCCAAATGAGTCTGGGAGAGAAAGTTTATGACAGAAAGCATACAAAATCTTCAAAAAATGATGGCGCTTCAGAAGCTCGTTAAAAAAATACGGCCGTTGATCCACTGCATTACAAACCCGATTTCAATTCATGACTGTGCAAATGTGGTTCTTGCCGCAGGCGGAAGACCGATCATGGCAGAACATCCGCGGGAAGTGGAGCAGATTACAGAGACAGCACAGGCGCTGATGCTGAATTTGGGAAATATCACAGATGTAAGAATGGAATCCATGAAGAGATCACTCGCAGCAGCTAATAAGAAAGGGATTCCCGTGCTCCTCGATCTGGTCGGGGTTGCCTGCAGTGATCTGCGCAGAGAATATGCAAGCGAGCTGTTGCAAACGGGAACCATTTCTGTTTTGAAAGGAAATATGTCTGAGATACTGGAAATGGCGGGGGAAGAGTCTCACAGTATCGGTATCGATGCAGGAATACAGGATACACTGACACCGGAGAATCTGGAAAAGGTAATAGAGTGTTTTCAAAGTATGGCTAAAAGAACCGGAGCGGTTATCCTTGCAAGTGGTAAGACTGATCTGATCGTAGATGCAGCGGAAGTATATGCGGTGGAAAATGGAGATGCGATGATGTCGGAGATTACCGGTACCGGCTGTATGCTGGGAGCAGTGTGCAGCACTTATCTGGGTGGAGTTCACGTAAGCACGGCGCAGAATACCTGCGAAATTAAGATGATCCACGCGGTTCTCTTGGGAGCTGCGGTAATGGGGATTGCGGGAGAATTGGCGGCAGAAGACAGCCACGGACCAGGAAGCTTTCAAATACGTTTTCTTGATTTTTTATATCAGATAGATGGAAAATTGCTTGGAATCAAGGGGAAGATTAACAGAGTATTATAAATACGAGTATCCCATGAAAATCAGTACTTTTACAGTACAGATTCCTCATGGGATACTCGTTTCATTTGTTGGTCTTTGTCGAAAAATGTTTTGCAAAGTAACAACTTCTTTAAAATTATTAAAGTTTCAGATTTTTAAATAAGTCTCCGAGGCTGGTTCCGATTGCTTCAGATTTCGGAAGTTCGATCTTTTCTTCCGGCTCTTCTTCAGATTCCTTTTCTTCCATAAGAGCTTTGATGCTCAGGCTGATCTTGCCTTCCTTGATACCGATTACTTTTACGTCTACTTCATCGTCAACTTTGAGTACCTGGTCAGGAGATTTGATTCTCTGGGTACTGATTTGTGAGATGTGTACCAGACCGGAGAGACCGTTTTCAAGACGGATGAATGCTCCGTAAGTCTGAAGAGATTCTACTTTACCTTTCAGAACGCTTCCGACTTTTACAGAAGCAAGCAGTTCTTCTTTGGCTTTCTTTTCCTGTTCTCTCAGAATCTCGCGGGCTGACAGGATCAGACGTCCCTGTGCCTGGTCAGCTTCGATGACTTTGACATCAACTTCTTTTAACAGATAGGATTCCAAATCTTCAATATAAGAAAGAGAAAGTCTGGAAGCCGGGATGAATCCGCGGATGCCTTCTACCATAGCGATCGCTCCGCCGTTTACGATTCCTTCAATTGTTACATGGAGTACTGTACCCTTCTCGAGATAATCCTTTACGATGTTCCATGGATTTGCATCATCGAAATGTTCCTCATAATCTGCCATGCTCTCTGTGTTTTCCATTAACTGTTCGTTATCCATAATTCCACCTCTACCTCAGTTCGTTTACTCTTTTGTTGTACAAAAGGTCGCTTTATGTTTTAGTATACCATGTTTTTGGTAGAATCGGAACAAAAAATTATCAAAATATGGAAGAACGTTTTATGAGAATGTATTATTTTGGAAAATATGGTTGACGAAATGAGCAAAAAATGGCATTCTGACAATAGTAAGTAGTATGAAAACAAGGAAGTGGTAGAAATGGAAAATAGAAAAGTGAAAAAAACGTATGTTATCGGACATAAGAATCCGGACACGGATTCCATCTGTTCTGCGATTGCATATGCGAATTTAAAAAGAGAAATGACCGGGGAGGAGTATGTGGCAAAACGTGCCGGTGAGCTGAACGGGGAAACGGCTTACGTACTCGATCGATTTGGCGTAGAAGTCCCGGGATATCTTGGAGATGTGCATTTGCAGGTTAAGGATATGGATATCCGTCAGATTGAAGGTGTCCGGTCCAATGCATCGATCCGTGAGGCGTGGACGCGGATGAAGCAGGAGAATATCCGCACCCTTCCGGTTACCAGAAATGACCGGCTGGAAGGATTGATTACGATCGGAGATATTGCGACATCCTACATGGAGGTGTATGACAGTCATATTCTGTCGACCGCGAGAACGCAGTATCGCAATATCGTGAATACGCTGGACGGAACGATTGTGACAGGGAATGAACACGGTTATTTTCTGAAGGGGAAAGTGATTATTGCAGCGTCCAGTCCGGATATGATGGAAAATATTATTGAGAAAGACGATCTGGTCATTCTCGGAAATCGTTATGAATCCCAGCTCTGCGCGATCGAGATGGATGCCAGCTGTCTGGTCATCTGTCAGGGAGCGGAAATATCGAGAACAATTAAGAAGATGGCAATGGAGAGAGATATTGTGGTGATTCAGACACCGCACGATACATTTACAGCGGCAAGGCTGATCAACCAGAGTATTCCGGTTAAGTATTTCATGAGTAAGGATAATCTGGAGACATTTCACATGTCGGATTATGTAGACGATGTCAAGGAAGTTATGGCGAAGAAGAAATACCGTGATTTTCCGATTCTTGATAACCAGGGACATTTTCGCGGTTTCCTTTCCAGACGTCGGTTGATGAGTTCCAGAAAGAAACAGGTGATTCTGGTGGATCACAATGAAAAATCTCAGGCGGTGGACGGAATTGAAGAGGCGGATATCCTGGAGATCATTGATCACCACAGACTGGGAAGTATGGAGACGATCGGGCCGGTATTCTTCCGCAATCAGCCGGTGGGATGTACGGCGACCATTGTTTATCAGATGTATCAGGAGAATGGTGTTACGGTAGATAAGACGATCGCAGCACTGCTTTGTTCGGCGATCTTATCGGATACATTACTGTTCCGTTCTCCGACATGTACGATGGTGGATCAGGCGGCGGCTGCTGCTCTGGCACAGATTGCGGGAATTAATATGGAAGAGCATGCAAAGGCGATGTTCAATGCAGGCAGCAATCTGCGTGAGAAGACAGAAGAAGAGATCTGTTTCCAGGATTTCAAAGTATTCAATGCCAACGGAGTATCATTTGGTGTCGGCCAGATCACTTCGATGAATCAGGAAGAGCTGGATGATGTAAGAGAACGTCTTACCGATTATCTGGAAGTAGCCAGAGTCGATCAGCATCTGGATATGGTATTCTTGATGCTGACAAATATTCTCGAGGAATCAACGGAACTGATGTGCTGTGGCGAAGGGGCAAAAGCAAGGATCCTGGAGGCCTGGGAGATGCCGGAGGATACCGAACGGGTACTTCTTAAGGATGTTGTGTCCCGCAAGAAACAGTTTATTCCGACATTGGTAGGTTATCTGCAGCAGAAATAGGACAGCAGGGGAGAAAATTATGGCGAAGCAGACTTGGAAGGCAGGAAATATGCTGTATCCGTTACCGGCGGTCATGGCCAGTGTATCGGACAAGGACGGGAAGAATAATATCATTACGGTTGCATGGGCAGGAACGATTTGTACGAACCCTCCGATGGTATCGATTTCCGTGCGTCCGGAACGGTATTCTTATCATATGATAGATGAGACAGGAGAATTTGTTATCAATCTGACGAATGAGGATCTTGCAAAGGCCAGCGATTATTGCGGTGTGCGTTCCGGAAGAGATGTGGACAAATTTAAAGAAATGCATTTGACTCCGGATGAAGCGCAGTATGTAAAAGCACCGTTGATCAAGGAAAGTCCGGTCAATATTGAATGCAGAGTGGTAAAAAAAGAAGAACTTGGTTCACATCATATGTTTTTGGCAGAGGTCCTTGCGGTTCATGTGGATGATGCCTACATGGACGAGTCGAACCGGTTCGCGCTTGAGAAGACAAAGCCGCTGGTTTACGTCCACGGGCAGTATTTCAGTCTTGGAAGACTACTGGGAACTTTTGGCTATAGTGTGAGAAAAAAGATCAAGAAGAAAAAGAAAGAGAATAAAAGGAAATAGCTTGACAAAGAAAGGCGTCAGGGTATATGCTGTTTGAGTAAATCTCAAGGGCGAGACTGTGAAGGAGCAGTTTCGCCCTTTTTTTAGAAAAGGAGCGGAAAAAATGAAGAATTTTACGTTTACAGTACCACAGGATATTATTTTTGGAATGGGAAGTTTAAAGAGACTTCCGGAATTGCTGAAAAAAAACGGATCGGCTAAAATGCTGCTGGTTTCTGACAGGGGACTTGAGAAGCTGGGAGTGGTTGAAAAGGTGCGAAGTATTGTTACGGCATCCGGAATTGAGGTGGCAGAATTTCTGGATGTAGAGCCGAATCCTTCCGTGGATACCGTGAATGCGGCAGTAAAAGCATATCAGGAAGCGGAAGCGACAAGTATTGTGGCACTTGGCGGAGGAAGCCCGATGGACGTTGCAAAAGCAGTCGGTGTACTTGCAAAATTCGGCGGACAGATCACAGAATATGAAGGAGCGCACAAGGTACCGGGCAAGATTGTGCCGATCATTGCGATCCCGACTACAGCAGGAACGGGAAGTGAAGTGACCGCTTTCTCTGTTATCACAGATACATCAAGGAACTACAAACTGACGGTATTCAGTTATGAACTGATTCCGAGTTATGCACTTCTCGATCCGGAACTTATTATGACAGCGCCGGCATCCATCGCGGCGTCCTGTGGTGTGGATGCACTGATCCACGCATGGGAAGCATATACATCCCGCGATGCATCTCCATTTTCCGATGCAATGGCAGAAAAAGCGATGGAACTGATTGGAGCAAATATCCGCCGTTTTGTCGCAAACAGACAGGATGAAGAAGCAGCCTGCGCAATGATGTCAGGAAGTATGTTCGCAGGAATTGCATTTGCATGGGCACGTCTGGGTAATGTACATGCGATGAGTCATCCGGTCAGCGCATTTTTCCATGTGCCGCACGGAGTAGCAAATTCCATCCTGCTTCCGACGATTGTAGAATACAACGCACTTGCAGATCACGGACGTTATGAGAAGATCTACAATTACATCAGCAAGGAAAGCGAACCGGTTGTCGATTTTGTGCCGGAGATGCTGGTTGACGAAGCGCGCGAGCTTCTGAAGGATCTTGGTATTCCTTCCAGACTTTCCGATGTAGGGGTGACAGAAGACAAGATCCCGCAGATGGCAGCAGATGCAATGAAGAGCGGAAATATTCTGGCAAATCCGAGACAATCTACACAGAAAGATATTGAGATGCTGTACCACAAAGCACTTTAGGAGTATAAAAAATGATATCCCAGAAACCAAGTTGTTTTTGGAATATCATTTTTTTATATATCGTACTACAGCGGGTTGACTTTTTGGAGATAAATGCGCCTCAGGAACCAGGCGGAAAGTACGACCGACACAAGTTCAGCGATCGGAATTGCCCACCACACCTGATTTAACCCGAAAAGCCGGGCAAATAAATAGGCAACAGGCAGTATAACACATAACTGCCTTGCAACAGAGACGATCAGACTGTACATGCCGTTCCCGAGGGCCTGAAATACCGAACCTGATACGATACAGAATCCGGCGAAAATAAAACTGAGGCTGATGATCCGCAGAGCAGGGATGCCGATTTCAAGCATCCGGTCAGAAGCATCGAACATGCGGAGCATGACATCCGGAAAGCACTGAAAGAGTACCAGCCCAAAGAGCATAATCGTAACAGCAGTGCAGATACTGAGCCATATCGTGTGCAGAATTCTTTTTTTCTGACGCGCACCGTAATTAAACGCGATGATCGGTATCATTCCGTTATTCAGACCGAAGATCGGCATGAAGATAAAGCTTTGAAGCTTAAAATAAACTCCGAATACAGCGGCTGCTGTTGAAGAGAACATCAATAAAATCTTATTCATGCCAAACGTCATGACAGAACCGATGGACATCATAATAATCGAAGGTATCCCGACTGTATAAATATTTAGAATGACAGTACGGTTTGGACGAAAGCCTTTCAAATGAATATGAATATCTTTGTTTTTCGTAATGTTAAAAAGCAGAGCCATTGCCGCTGCAATCATCTGACCAATAATCGTGGCAACTGCGGCACCTGCCACCTCAAGTCTTGGAAAACCGAACAACCCGAAGATCAGAATCGGATCTAAAATGATGTTGATAATGGCACCGGTTCCCTGAGTGATCATAGCATAGAACGTTTTCCCGGTGGCTTGAAGCAGCCTCTCACAAGTAACCTGCAGGAAAATGCCGATGGAACAGATCGTAATGATTCGCATATACTGTGTGCCGTAGCGGACGATCTGCAGATCGGTTGTCTGAATATGAAAAAAAACACCTGAGCAAAGGCCGCCAAGAACAGCAAACGCCAGGGAACTCATAAATCCAAGAAATAAGCCGTTGGATGCAGCACGGTCAGCCGCCTCGTAGTTCTTCTCGCCCAGATTCCTGGAGAGAAGTGAGTTGATCCCGACGCCGGTACCCGATGCGACCGCGATTATCAGGTTCTGTATGGGAAATGTGAGTGAAACGGCGGTAAGTGCATTTTCATTCAGCCGGGCAACAAACATGCTGTCAACAATATTGTAAAGTGCCTGTACCAGCATGGAAAGTATGATAGGAAGTGACATTGTGAACAGTAGTTTCGGTATGGGCATGACCCCCATTTTATTCTCTTTTCTTGTCGAATCTGACATGATTTTCCTCCTTTGTATCGATAACCTATCTGATATTATAACATTGAATATGTATATTGCAATAAGAGAAATGCCCGAGGTATAGGAAATCAGAGATTTTCATATATTAGAGAGAATATGGAAAACGGGGTGGGAGCTTGAAATACCGGTTATGGAAGTCTGTTTGCACCATTTGTTATATGATTTTGCTGTTTACGGCACTGGGAATCTGGGAGGGCAGATCGCAGGAAACCGGCAGCAGGGAAGATGCAGTACAGGAAATGAAAGAAGAAAAAATGAAAATCGCACTGACATTTGATGACGGACCCCACCCGTCGTGTACGCCGCTTTTGCTGGACGGTCTGAAAGAAAGAGGGGTAAAAGTAACTTTTTTCGTGATCGGCCTCAATGTAGAACGCTATCCGGAACTGGTGAAAAGGGAGTATGAAGAAGGTCATATTGTCGGGAATCATACCTACAATCATGTGGAGATCACAAGGATCGACAGTGAAAAAGCAAAAGAAGAGATCGAGAAGACGAGTCGGGCCGTGGAGAGAATTACCGGCCATCCCACGGAATACATGCGTCCGCCTTTTGGCGCCTGGCAGAAGGATCTGGAACTGGAGATGAACGTTATTCCTGTTCTGTGGACTGTAGATCCTCTGGACTGGACGACTGAGAATGAGGATGAAATTGTAAATAAAGTAGTGACGGATGTGCGGGAAAATGATATGATTCTCTTACATGACTGTTACAAATCTTCGGTACATGCCGCGCTTCGGATCATAGACCTGCTCCGGAAGGAAGGCTATGAATTTGTGACGGTGGATGAACTGATATTAAATTAGGAAAGATGAAAGAGTATGATAAATGAATTTTCAAGAACAGAACTTTTGTTGGGGACGGATGGCATGGAACGATTGAAAAAGGCTTCGGTTATGGTATTCGGAATCGGAGGCGTCGGTTCACACTGTGTGGAGGCGCTGGCGAGATCCGGGGTCGGAACATTGATTTTGATCGATAATGACACTGTATCGCTTACGAATATCAATCGCCAGTCGATTGCACTGCACAGCACGGAAGGTCGATATAAAACAGAGGTCATGAAAGAGAAAATCGCGGATATTTGCCCGGAGATTCGGGTCAGAACCTATGAGCGATTTGTATTGACCGATAATCTGGGGGACATATTGGATGAACGACCGGATTATATCATAGATGCGATCGATACAGTGACGGCAAAACTGACACTGGTATGTGAGGCAAGAAAGCGTGGAATACCGATCATCAGCAGTATGGGGACCGGGAATAAACTTCATCCGGAGATGTTTGAGATAACGGATATCACAAAGACCAGTGTCTGTCCGCTCTGTAAAGTGATGAGAAAGGAACTGAAGAATCGTGGTATCGGCCATTTAAAAGTGGTATACTCGAAAGAGAAGCCGATTGATACTTCGGGTAGGGATACAGGGGAAGATGCCGGAGTACGAAGAAGCATACCGGGGAGCATTTCCTTTACCCCTCCGGTGGCAGGGCTTCTGATTGCAGGGGAAGTAATACGTGAGTTGGCAGGACTTGTGTAGAATACAAAGGAGAGATGGAAAATGGATCTGTTTGAATATATGAGAGAGACAAATAAAGAGAAAGAATCTCCGCTCGCATCCAGACTGCGGCCGACGACGCTGGAAGAAGTGGTTGGACAGCAGCATATTATCGGGAAGGACAAACTGTTATACCGTGCGATCAAGGCGGACAAACTGAGCTCGGTGATTTTCTACGGCCCGCCCGGAACGGGGAAAACGACGCTCGCGAAAGTGATTGCAAATACGACAAGCGCCGAATTTACGCAGATCAATGCCACAGTGGCCGGGAAAAAGGATATGGAAGAAGTTGTAAATAAAGCGAAACAGATCTACGGCATGTATCAGAGAAAGACGATTCTGTTTGTGGATGAGATCCACCGGTTTAACAAAAGCCAGCAGGATTATCTGCTTCCTTTTGTAGAAGACGGAACGCTGATTCTGATCGGTGCCACGACCGAAAATCCATATTTTGAAGTCAACAGTGCGCTGATCTCCCGTTCCAGCATCTTCGAATTAAAGCCACTTTCCAAAGAGGATGTTGAGATGCTGATCATGAGAGCGGTGAATGACACCAGGAAGGGAATGGGCAGCTACCATGCAAAGATCGACGAAGACGCGCTGCATTTTCTGGCCGATTTGTCGGGAGGAGATGCGAGACTTGCATTAAATGCAGTGGAACTGGGGATTCTGACTACAAGCCGGAGCGATGACGGATGGATTCATCTTACGCTGGATGTGGTTTCGGAGTGTATTCAGAAGCGGGTTGTGCGGTATGACAAGACCGGCGATAACCACTATGACACGATCTCGGCATTTATCAAAAGCATGCGAGGGTCTGATCCGGATGCGGCAGTTTATTATCTGGCCAAAATGCTGTATGCGGGAGAAGATATCAAGTTTATTGCCCGCCGGATCATGATCTGTGCGTCGGAAGATGTGGGAAATGCAGACCCCATGGCTCTTACGGTTGCCGTTTCTGCGGCTCAGGCTGTAGAGCGGATCGGAATGCCGGAGGCACAGATTATCTTGTCACAGGCGGTGCTGTATGTGGCGACTGCACCAAAGAGTAATTCGGCATGCAATGCCATTTCTGCCGCCATGGATAATGTAAAACGAGTGAAAACGACTGTTCCGCCTCATCTGCAGGATGCACATTATAAGGGTTCCCAAAATCTGGGACATGGTGTGGGATATCGATATGCGCATGATTATCCGAAGCACTATGTAGAACAGCAGTATCTTCCGGATGAGATCAAAGGAGAGGTATTCTATGAACCCGGAGATAACGGTTATGAAGCAAAGATCAAGGAACATATGCGCTGGCTTCATGAAAAATAGCCAGGACACTTCATTGAAACAGGAAATCGCCCGATTCACGCAATATCAGTTGAACATCGGGGGAAACTCTGATACGATGTATGCAACAGGAAGGAAGTGATGAGATGGTACTGGAAGACAGTTATATTACCATTGCATGGCTGGTTCTTCTGATCATCCTTCTGGTAGTCGAGATCATTACGGTGGGACTGACCAGTATCTGGGCTGCCGGAGGCGCGCTTGTGGCGCTGATTCTGAACATTCTGAAATTTCCGTTTCTTGTTCAGGCCGTCGCGTTTTTTGCAGTCACGTTTCTGTTGTTGTTTTTCACGAGACCGTTCGCGGTGAAATGCATCAACAGCAGGAGAGAGAAGACCAACTATGAAGGAATCATCGGCAAGACGATCCGGATTGCCGAAAGAGTGGACAACATAAGCCAGACCGGAATGGCGGTGGTCAATGGGCAGGAATGGACGGTGCGATCGGAGAAGGATGAAGAGATCCTGGAAGCCGGAACCATTGCAAAAGTGGTTGATATTTCCGGAGTTAAATTAATAGTCAGACGATACAAGGAGGTTTAATATGGGATTCATTATTTTAGCAGCGATTTTTGTGATTATTTTACTGGTATTGATCTCTTGTGTGAAGATCGTTCCGCAGGCAAAGGCACTGGTCGTAGAACGGCTCGGTGCATATCAGGCGACCTGGAGTGTCGGGCTGCATTTTAAACTTCCGCTGATCGACCGCGTTGCAAGAAGAGTAGATCTGAAGGAACAGGTCGTTGATTTTGATCCACAGCCGGTTATCACGAAAGATAATGTAACGATGCGAATTGATACCGTTGTATTCTATCAGGTTACAGATCCGAAGCTGTACTGCTATGGTGTGGCAAATCCAATTATGGCAATTGAGAATCTGACGGCAACAACACTTCGAAATATCATCGGTGAACTGGAACTGGACCAGACACTGACATCCCGAGAGACGATCAATACAAAGATGCGAGCATCTCTTGATGTGGCAACGGATCCGTGGGGAATCAAGGTTAATCGCGTGGAGCTGAAGAACATTATTCCACCGGCAGCGATCCAGGATGCGATGGAGAAGCAGATGAAGGCGGAACGTGAACGTCGTGAAGCAATCCTGAGAGCAGAAGGAGAGAAGAAATCTACCGTCCTTGTTGCAGAAGGTGAGAAGGAATCTGTAATTCTGAAAGCGGAGGCTGAGAAGCAGGCGGCGATCCTTCAAGCGGAAGCAGAGAAGGAAAAGAGGATCAAGGAAGCCGAAGGTGAAGCAGAAGCAATCCTCAAAGTGCAGCAGGCAAATGCAGACGGTATTCGTTTCCTCCGTGAAGCGGGGGCCGATGAGGCAGTTCTTCGGATCAAGAGTCTGGAGGCTTTCGAGAAGGCAGCGGACGGAAAAGCGACCAAAATCATCATTCCGTCAGAGATCCAGGGACTTGCAGGTCTGGTTAAGAGCGCGAAGGAAATTATTTCCGAATAGAGCAGACAGTTGAATAGAGAAGATTGGGAGGTGCTGGATATGATACATGTGCTGATTCTGGAAGATGAACACGCTTCGATGGAAGCGCTCGTCCGTATTCTGAATGAGTATTCGGCCGAGATTCAGGTCCATGCAGCCTCCTCATATAAGGAAGCGAAAGACCTGTTGGAAGAAAATATCCGATATGGTCTTTTTCTTCTGGATGTAAACTTAAGCGGAAGCCGGAAAGAGGATATTGGGGGAATTCTTTTCGCCAGAGAGGTCAGAGAAAAATTCCAGTATATGTTTACGCCGATCGTGATGGTGACTTCCGTGGGAGCAATGGAAATGCAGGCGTACAGAGAACTGCATTGCTATCAGTATATTATGAAGCCTTTTGACCGCTCGCAGGTAGATGAAGTTATAAAAAAAGTACTTGTAAATAAGAAACAGGAGGAGCCACGGACGGTCATCATAAAAAAGGACGGAATCAACTATCAGGTGAAATGTCAGGATATTCGCTATATCGAAGCAGTTCCTCGCGGAATCTGCATTCATATGAGAGGAGAAGACTGGAAAGTGCCATATGTTACGCTGAAACAGATGATGCAGAAGCTGCCGAAAGAAATGTTTGTGCAGTCGCACCGGATGTTTGCCGTGAACCGGCAGGAAATCGAGTATATCGATACCGTGAACCGGGTGATCAAATTGAGAAACAGCAGTGATCAGGTTGAGATCGGTGTGACATATAAAGCGGAAATGGGGAGAATGATAAATGATTGATTGGGTAAGGAAGTTTTTGTATCGTATTTTCTGTGTGATCGCATTGCTGGTATCGGTCTATCTGGTTGTGGATTTCCTGTACAGCGGAACCTTTGACTATCGGGTATTCGTCATGTTTGTCCTGATGGTGGTGGTCATCATATGGGGAATCGTTGACTGGAGAAAAAATTATCTGCTTATGCAGCAGAAAGAGCAGGAACTGCGTCTGTATCAGCTCTATATTCAGCCGCTTGAGGAACTGGTGAAAGAGATCCGTGCGAGACAGCACGAATTCGACAACCAGATCAATGCCATTTTAAATATGCATCTTACGGTGGACAATTATGATGAGCTTGTGGAACGACAGTCACAATATATCATGGAAGCAGTGAAGGATGATGAGAACCGGATGTATCTTCCGCTCCTCAAGATCAGTGATAAAGTGCTTGCAGGCTTCTTATACAGCAAGATCGTGCGGGCACCATCTCATGTGAAGACGGAAATCGTGGTGAAGAATCTGGAAATCCTCTCCGGGATATCCGAACATCATCTGATCGAGATCATCGGAACGCTGGTTGATAATGCTTATGAAGCATGCACGGAGGAACTGAACCGGGTTATCATGGAACTGGATTCCGAAAATGACCGGGTTGTCTTCACTATCAAAAACCGTATGAGGAATGTCAAGCTGGAGAATATCGGACGTTTCTTTGAAAAAGGGTTTTCTACAAAAAGTGAAGACGGGAAGCGGGGACTTGGTCTTTATAATGCAAAGCTGCTCAGTGAGCGGTACGGCGGTGAGATTACGGTGAGTACGGATTTTATCGATGAACGGAATTATATCTGTTTTCGTGTAGTCGTGTAAATGAATAAAAAAAGCGGTGTCCGAAAAGGAGGACAATGGATCAAAACCTCCGGATTCGGGCACCGTTTTTTTGTGTATTATATTGGCTTACAGCAGATTTGCCATGAGCCAGGCATAGATTTCCTGATTCTTTTTCTGCCAGTTTGTGACGATGGCTTCGGCTTCGGCTTCGCTTGGAACAGAGAGCGTCAGGTCGATCAGAGGAAGTTCGTCTTCCAGAACCTGGCATCTGACTGAGAATTCCCGGGATGTGTTTCGGTAATAATCGGCCTTTACAGCAACCTCATTTTTGAGATCATATTTTTTCTCGCGTAAATAATTGTCGATATCTTCTCGTATAGAGCGGGAGATATTGTTTTTGAAATACTGGATGGACTGGGCACCGTCTTCTGTCAGATGATAAAGGGTACGGTTGTGGGAAGTCTCTTCCCGGATCAGTTCCGCTTCCGTAAGTTCGGAAAGTGCCTGCTGAAGCTTGAAATAGGTCGTATATCCTTTGTTCAGTATGAATTCTGAAATCTGTGCGTTGGTAAGCGGAAAATCCACCTTGTCCAGCATATACAGAATGATCAGTTTATATAGTGTGAAAGTTTCAGACATGATGTCGTCCTCCTTATAAATCAATATACTCTTTTCCCTGCCAGATATCGTTGTCTTTCAGGTATTTCTGCATGGAGTTCAGAACCAGCCTTTTATTCCCGGTCCAGAGCGGCTCGATCAGAAGTGATTTGGGGCCGTCTCCGGTGAGCCGGTGTATTACAATATCCGGACGAAGATTGGAGATGCACATACCAAGAACGTCAAAGTATTCTTCCATGGAAGGAACGGAGAAGGGATGTTCCTGATAATAATCTGCCAGATCCGTATGTTTTAATATGTGAAGGAGCTGCAGTTTAATACCCTGAATGGGGATCCGGTTCAGGTATCGGATGGTATCCAGCATCTGCGCAGGAGATTCTCCGGGAAGAAACAGGATCACATGTACGATAACCGAAATGTTAAGTCGTATCAATGCCTCTGCGGCATTTTCAAATACTTTCAGATCGTAACCACGACGTATGAAACGCGCGCTCTCGGGATGGATGGTCTGCAGCCCAAGCTCGATCCATACCGGTTTGATCCGATTCAGTTCATCGAGAAGTGCAAGAATCTCGTCGCTTAAACAATCTGGTCTGGTGGCGATGGAAAGGATCCTTACGTCCGGTTCCAGAATCGCCTCGTAAAAGATCTTTCGGAGATGTTCCAGCGGAGCATAGGTGTTCGTGTATGCCTGGAAATAGGCGATGTATCCGTTACCGGTCTGTTTGCGCCGAATAAGTGCTTTCCCTTCTTCGAGCTGTTCCCGAATCGTCAGGGCAGGCGAGGCGGCAAAATCTCCGGAACCCCCTTCACTGCAGAAGATGCAGCCCCGTTCACCGCAGGTCCCGTCACGGTTCGGACAGGTACAGCCGCCGTTTAATGAAACCTTATAGAGCTTCTCGCCATAGGTTGTCTTCAGATAGTAATCCAGGGAGAAATATCGTTTTTCTCCCCAGAATCTCCGCTCCGTCATCGATTAGATCAGTGCCTTGACCGCATTGCTGACAACATCTGCCACCCGCGGGTCAAATGCTTCCGGAAGAATATTATTCTCGTTCAGTTCTTCGTCTGAAACAAGACCGGCGATTGCTTTTGCAGTTGCAAGCTTCATTTCTTCCGTGATCTGTGTGGCACGTCCTTCCAGAGCACCTTTGAAAATGCCTGGGAATGCGATGACGTTATTCACCTGATTCGGGAAATCAGAACGTCCTGTTCCGACTACCTTTGCACCGGCTTCCTTGGCAAGATCCGGCATGATTTCCGGAACCGGATTGGCCATTGCGAAAAGAATGGCATCCGGATTCATGGATGCAACCATTTCTTTTGTGACAATGTTCGGTGCGGAAACTCCGACGAAGATATCGGCGCCTTTGAGGGCATCTGCAAGTGTTCCGGCTGCACCGGAAAGGTTGGTGAGCTTCGCCATTTCCTGCTGCATCCAGTTCAGATTCGGAGAATTCTCGGAAATGATTCCGTTGATGTCGCACATGGTGATATCCGGGAAACCATAGGTGAGAAGGAGCTTTGTGATCGCCACACCGGCGCTGCCGGCACCGTTTACCACAACCTTGCATTCTTCCATCTTCTTGCCGGTTACTTTGAGTGCGTTGATGATTCCGGCGAGCACAACGATGGCTGTACCGTGCTGGTCATCATGGAAGACCGGGATATCAAGAAGTTCTTTCAGTCGGCTTTCAATCTCAAAACAACGCGGTGCAGAGATATCTTCCAGATTGATACCGCCAAATGCAGGCGCAATATTTACCACTGTTTTAATGATCTCTTCGGTGTCCTGGGTATCCAGACAGATCGGAACTGCGTTGACACCGCCGAATTCTTTGAAGAGAACCGCTTTTCCTTCCATAACCGGCATAGCGGCATGGGCTCCGATATTTCCGAGACCGAGGACAGCACTTCCGTCAGAAACTACGGCGATCGTATTTGCCTTTATCGTATATTTGTAAGCTGCTTCCTTATCTTTGGCGATCACTTTACAAGGTTCAGCTACACCCGGAGTGTAGGCGATTGCCAGATCTTCGCGCGAATTCACGTGTGATTTAGCAGTTGTTTCAATCTTACCGTTCCATTTTTCATGCATTTCCAATGCTTTTTCACTTATTGACATGTCATTATCCTCCTCGACTGGGCAGTAAAATTCTGCTCAGATATTTGTTTTTGAAACTTACTTCTTATGATAACATTCTTGAGAGAGTAAAGCAATTGAAAATAATGCTTTTCAATTTGTAAAAAATAAGGTATACTATATTCAATCATCCTTTTGGCTATATACCGTGTAATAGCTGATTCAGTGAACGATTTGAAGTCATATCCACAGATTTTCCCTTGAGAGAAGAATAGGTTACTTAATAATTTTGATATATGAATGATAAATATTTTTAGAGGAGGTAATATAGAACATGACGCGAGAAAAGTATGAATCTTTGCCGCTTGCTACGTTAAAAGAGCTTGCCAAGGCAAGAGGTTTAAAAGGAATTTCTACATTAAAGAAGGCGGAGCTCATCGAAGCGATGCTGAATGAAGATGATAAAGAAAATGCAAAAGAGGTCAAGGAAGAGATCAAGAATGAGAAGCAGGGCAGTAACGTGGATATTGAACAACTTGACAGCGGACGCACCGTAAATGGAATTCTGGAAGTAATGCCGGACGGGTATGGCTTTATACGTTCCAAGAATTATCTTCCCGGTGAGGATGATGTTTATGTGTCTCCGTCTCAGATCCGCAGGTTCGGACTTAAGACGGGCGATATCCTGACCGGTAACACCAGAGTGAAGACAATGCAGGAAAAGTTCAGTGCACTCCTGTATCTGACACAGATCAACGGCGTTTCTCCGGCAGAAGCTGCAAAACGGAGAAATTTTGAGGATATGACACCGATTTTCCCGAATAAGAGGCTGAGCCTTGAGACAGGGCGGACAAGCACCTCCATGCGTGTTATGGATCTGCTGTCCCCGATTGGAAAAGGACAGAGAGGTATGATCGTGTCGCCGCCGAAAGCCGGTAAGACAACGCTTCTGAAACAGGTTGCACTGTCTGTCAGAAAGAACAATCCGGAGGTTCATCTTCTGATTCTTCTGATCGATGAGAGACCGGAAGAAGTAACCGATATTAAGGAAGCGATTGAAGGCGATAATGTGGAGGTGATCTATTCTACATTTGATGAATTGCCGGAACATCACAAGAGAGTCTCAGAGATGGTAATCGAGCGTGCGAAGAGACTGGTAGAGCATAAGAAAGATGTTATGATCCTTCTGGACAGTATTACAAGACTGGCTCGAGCGTACAATCTGGTTGTTCCGCCAAGCGGGCGAACACTGTCCGGTGGTTTGGATCCGGCTGCACTCCATATGCCGAAGCGTTTCTTCGGTGCGGCCAGAAATATGAGGGAAGGCGGAAGCCTTACAATTCTTGCCACAGCGCTCGTTGATACCGGAAGTAAGATGGATGATGTGATTTACGAGGAATTCAAAGGAACCGGTAATATGGAGCTTGTTCTCGACAGAAAGCTGTCTGAGAAGAGAATCTTCCCGGCAATCGACATTCCGAAATCCGGAACCAGAAGAGATGACCTGCTCCTCAGCACAGAAGAGCAGGAGGCGGTTGATATTATGCGCCGCGCACTGAACGGCATGAAGCCGGATGAAGCTGTGGACAATATCCTGAATCTGTTTGACCGGACAAAGAACAATGCCGAGTTTGTTCAGATGGTCAAGAAAATGAAATGCATTTAAGAATTTGGTTAATAATTTTAGATGAAAAAACTTGCATTTGCACATGAAGTGTGCTACAATAAGAAAGCTGTTTATAGACAATTAGCCGCGTTGAACGCGTAAAACGAATAAACTAAGAAGAGGTGAAAATCATGAAAGAAGGAATCCATCCAGCATATCATCAGGCAACTGTAACCTGCAACTGCGGAAATACATTTGTAACAGGATCTACAAGCAAAGATATCCACGTAGAAATCTGCTCTAAGTGTCATCCGTTCTACACAGGACAGCAGAAAGCAACTCAGGCTCGTGGCCGTGTTGATAAGTTCAATAAGAAATACGGAATTAAATAATATCCGGAATAGGAAGAAAGCTTATCGAAGCTTTCATACTGTAAGATATCAGCAGGCTGAGGTTTTCAGAATCTCAGCCTGTTTTCTCTATAAGGTTTACATGGATTTGTATGATGGAAAGGAAATAAGATGAAATCATCCAATATTGGAGGGCAGGCAGTTCTGGAAGGTGTCATGATGAAGAATCGTGATACTTACGCAGTTGCGGTAAGGAAGCCTGACGGAGAAATAGAGATCAAAAAAGACAACTACAGAAGTGTCACCGGTAAATGGTCGGCACTTACGAAGATTCCGTTCATACGCGGTGTGTTTAATTTTGTGGATTCCATGGTACTCGGAATGAGCACGCTGAACTGGTCCGCAGGATTCTATGAAGAGGAAGAAGAAGCGCGGGAACGGACAGAAGCGGAGGAGAAGAAGGCCAAAAAGCAGGAGGATCTTCTGATGGCTTTGACAATGGTGGTATCGTTTGTTCTGGCGATCGGCATCTTCATGGTGCTCCCTTATTTTATATCTGATTTTCTGAAAAAATGGGTGCCATCTTATACGGTACGGCTGATTCTGGAAGGTGTGGTCCGAATTGCAATTTTTGTCGGGTATGTAGCAGCCATTTCTTTGATGAAGGATATCCGGAGACTGTATCAGTATCATGGCGCAGAACACAAATGTATCAATTGTATTGAGCATGGGCTTCCGCTTACCGTGGAAAATGTCCGCAAGAGTTCCAAGGAACATAAAAGATGTGGAACCAGTTTCATGCTGTTTGTCATGATTGTCGGAATCGTACTACTGTTTTTTGTAAGGGTTGATTCTGTTGTCATGCGGGTGATCGTGAGAATTGCGCTGCTTCCGATCATTGCCGGTATTTCGTATGAGCTGATCAAATGGGCCGGGAACAGTAATAACCCGATTGTCTGTATCTTGAGTAAACCGGGACTCATGCTGCAGCATCTGACAACTAAGGAGCCGAATGATGAGATGATTCAGGTGGGAATCGCTTCCGTTGAAGCGGTATTTGACTGGAAAGAGTATCTGCGTAAGAATTTCGGATGGCAGGATGGAGAAGAGACAAGTGACGTATCAGGAAGCATATAAAAAAGCAGTACGGAATCTAAATGAAAATCAGATTTCAGATGCAGAGAGTGATGCCTGGATCCTGATGGAACATGTGACGGGAATGAACCGCACCCGATATTATGTGGACGGATTCGATGAAATGGATCCTGAAGATGAAAAGCAGTATTTTGAATTGATCGGGAAACGGCTTCAGAGAATACCGGTTCAGCATCTGACCGGGATTCAGGAATTTATGGGAATGGCATTTATGGTCAATGAGCATGTGCTGATTCCCAGGCAGGATACCGAGATCCTGGTGGAAGAGGCGGAGAACTCTCCGCGGATCAGAGGCGAGGAATTTGGCGATGAGGCGAGAGAAGAATTTCCAGAAGAGCTGATTCGAAGAGAGATTCCGGGGAATATAGAAGTGCTGGATATGTGCACAGGATCCGGCTGTATTATTATCAGTATGAAGAAAAGAAATCCGGAACTGGTCTGCACTGCAGTGGATGTCTCGGAAGAGGCGCTTGCAGTTGCAAGAGAAAATGCCCGCAGACTGGGAGCTGATGTGGAATTTATTAAGAGCGATATGTTTTCCGAAATACAGGGGCAATTCGACATCATCGTTTCTAATCCGCCTTATATACCGACCGCAGTAATCGGGGGATTGGAAGAAGAAGTGCAGAAATATGATCCGTTTATCGCGTTGGACGGACGGGAAGACGGACTTTATTTCTATCGGATTCTGGCGGAAGAGAGCAGAAAGTATCTGAAAGATGGCGGGTATTTGTATCTGGAGATCGGCCATGATCAGAAGGAAGCGGTCGAAGAGCTGCTTCGTGAGGCCGGATTTGAGAAAATACATACACAAAAGGATTTGGCAGGTCTTGACCGGGTCGTTTCCGGCGTGTACAATATTTCAGGAGAGAATAGTAAAATAGAATCATAAAGGCTGAGACTAAGCTGATAGCAGGAGGAGAATAATATGTTTGACAAATTAGAGGATTTGCTGATCCGCTATGAAGAGATTATGGGCGAACTGCAGGAACCGGATGTGGTGAATGACCAGAATCGTTTCCGCAAGCTCATGAAGGAACAGAATGATCTGACCCCGATTGTTGAGGCATATAAGGAATATAAGAGTTGTAAGCAGAATATAGAGGACAGCCTTCTTATGCTGGAAGAAGAAAGCGACGAAGAGATGAAGGAACTGGCAAAAGAAGAGCTGAATGACTCCAAAAAGAGAATCGAAGAATTAGAGCAGGAACTGAAAATCCTGCTGTTACCGAAAGATCCGAACGATGACAAAAACGTTATCGTGGAGATTCGTGCAGGAGCGGGCGGAGATGAAGCAGCACTTTTCGCTGCAGAGATCTACCGCATGTATATCCATTACGCGGACAACCGACGCTGGAAAAGTGAGATCATTTCCTTAAGTGAAAATGGGATCGGCGGTTTTAAGGAAGTTGTGTTCATGTTAACCGGGCAGGGAGCATATTCCCGTATGAAATACGAAAGCGGTGTACATCGAGTACAGCGTGTACCGGAGACGGAAAGCGGCGGACGTATCCATACATCAACGATCACGGTAGCAGTTATGCCGGAAGCGGAAGAAGTGGATGTTGTGATCGATGAGAAAGATATCCGTATTGACGTTATGCGTGCTTCCGGAAATGGTGGACAGTGTGTCAACACAACGGACTCTGCGGTTCGTCTGACCCACTACCCGACAGGAATTGTCATTTACAGCCAGACCGAGAAATCACAGCTTCAGAATAAGGAAAAGGCTTTCCGTCTTCTGCGTTCTAAACTGTATGAGCTGGAACTGGAGAAGCAGCAGTCGGCAGAAGCCGAGGCAAGAAGAAGCCAGATCGGAACCGGTGACCGTTCCGAGAAGATCCGTACCTATAACTTCCCGCAGGGACGCGTGACGGATCACAGAATTAAGCTCACGTTGCATAAACTTGATACGATTATGAACGGAGATCTGGATGAAATCATTGACAGTCTGATTGCGGCTGACCAGGCAGCGAAGCTGACGAAGATGAATGAGAATTAAGTATAGAGCAAATCCTATATATTAAAACGTGAACGTGAAATAACGAGAGACCACATAGACTGTATGCGATACGGCTATGTGGTTTTTTATCTTCTTCCAAGATAAAGCCTCCGGCGGATTGCAGAGGTGCGCAGATGTATTGTGTCATGCAGAGCATGACGCGCACCTCGCAGCAAGTACGCCTCGGCGTACTTGAATTACCCTATTGGAATAGTAAAGGGAAAATAGTATAATGAAAACGAACGTTTGATTTACTAATCAACATAAAACTACCGTAAAGGAGCGGTACGAGATAATAATTGATCGGAGGTATTTCGAGATGAAAAAAATCAAGAAGCTTATGCCGGTGCTTTTAAGTTTTGTATTTGTTGTATCTACATTTATGACAATTACAGTTTTTGCAGCCGAAGCAGAACAGAACGGTTTAGTGGCTACGCTTACTTTCGACAAGTCGGAATATGCGGCAAATGAAGATGTCAATGTAACGCTTACCGTAAAAAACAATTCGTATGCCGTTAAAGATATTCAGACAGAGATAACTCTGCCTGACGGTGTCACGCTGAAAGACGGCAGCTTAACACAGGAAGCTTTTGAACTGAACAGTACCGAAAGCAAGACTTGCGAGCTTATCAAAATTGTAAAGGCAACCGAGCCTACAACTGATACAACCAGTCGGCAGACGGGAGATAATTCCCATACAGGTTTTTTTGTTGGTTTGATGATTTTGTCGGGCGGTGCGCTGCTCTTCATCGGGATTAAACAGAAGAAATTACACGCAAAAGGGACAATGTCTCTTATCCTCTGCTTTGCAATGGCGGGAGCAATGCTGCCTATACGGCAAATGAAATACCCGAAGCTGAAGATCTTGCCAATCAAATGAAGGATTATTACTTGAACGACACTGAACCGGAAGGAAATACATTTTATAATTATAATATTTCAAAAATGTCGTTGCCTGAAACGGATGAAACAGGAAAATATAAATTTTTAAAATTACCGTTATATAGACAAAGCCATAATTTTACCTGTGGAGTGGCTTGCGTCGCATCTGTTTTACGCTATGCAGGGTATGATTTTGACACCAGAGAAGATCGATTACTTTGGGAACTTGCAGCAACTCCGGAAAATGGGACGAACTATGTGAATATAACAGAATAACAGAAGACGACGGTCACTATGTTGTGTTAATTGGATATAAGAAGGATACGGAAAAAGATACATATATTTATTATTTTATGGATCCATCTACTGCCGGTAGTTACACATATCTGACAGAAGAAGAATTTAGCTTGCGATGGCACGATAGTTTAGAAGGAAAATCAAAACGGATTGGAATTATAGTTTCGTATTTAAATTCAATACAGGAAGTCCCAATTGATGTTGTATATCATTTAGATTAACGAATAAAATGATAGCGTAAATGAATAAGAGTGAATAAGCCAAAGGCGATCAACCGTAAAAAGTTGGTCGCTTTTGTTACTTGTTAAACATATATAACCCATTGACTAAATAGGTTTATGATGGTAGTATTCATAGAGGATAAAGGAAGACATTTCTGGCAGGATTGGCAGTGGTGCTGATTTCTATTATGTTGGGAATGATATGTAACATATTATTATTGCGTTTGATATAGGAGCAGAAATGAAGACGATTACAGTAGAAGAATTGGAAAAAATAGAATGGAATCAAAGTATGGTGGTGGATATCCGCCCCAATGATCAGTATCAGCGGGGAACCTTCCCGGGAGCGGTGAATATTCCGATGGCTGAACTGGAAGAACGCAGGAAAGAACTGGATGAGGCAAAAACCATCTATATGCTCTGTCATACCGGAGACAGAAGCCAGGAATATGTGGAAGAACTGGAAGATGAAGGGTACGATGCAGTCAATGTGGAGGGTGGCTATCGAGCTTACTTACGTTTGTCTTTGTCGAGGTTTATGCAGGGGGATTGTCAAAAAGAAAAAGAGGAGAAAAAAGAAGAGATCGAGCGAAGCATCATTAAGAAATACCGCAGAGCGATCTGGCGGCCATTTACCAAAGCACTGAATGAATATCAGCTGATCCAGGAAGGAGACCGTGTGGCAGTGTGCATATCCGGGGGAAAGGATTCCATGCTTCTTGCAAAATTAATACAGGAATTGAAGAAGCATGGTAAGGTTCATTTTGAGGTAGTATTTCTGATTATGAATCCAGGATACAATGAAGATAACTGAAAAATTATTCAGGATAATGCCAATCTCCTTGGTATACCGCTTACTGTATTTGAGACTGATATTTTTGATACCGTGGCGGCAATTGATAAGAATCCCTGCTATCTCTGTGCGAGAATGCGACGGGGATATCTGTATTCCAAGGCAAAGGAACTGGGATGTAATAAGATTGCGTTAGGGCATCATTTTGATGATGTCATCGAAACCATTCTCATGGGCATGTTATACAGCGGTAAAGTGGAAACGATGATGCCGAAGCTTCACAGTCAGAATTTTGAAGGAATGGAGTTGATACGGCCGCTGTATCTGGTAAAAGAAGAGGCAATCAAAGCTTGGAGGGACTCTAATGGACTTCATTTTATCCAATGTGCCTGCCGGTTTACGGAAAATTGTGTGAGCTGCGGTGGAGGAAGAGGATCGAAAAGAGATGAAATGAAGGAATTGATTGCACAGTTCAGAAAAACAAGTGATGTCATTGATACAAATATATTTAACAGTGTTAGGAAAATCAATTTACGAAAGGTGATCGGATACTGCAAAGATGATATTGAGTATAACTTTCTGGATGATTATGAATTAACAAGATGAACTCTATTCTGTATGTGAAAAAGCGAATGAATTGCTTAACTAAAATCAGCAGAAAGACAGGAGGGCTTTAACAATTCTGAAACAATTATTAAGGAAAGACGTGATGGCAATTATGACAAGTGGAAAATGGGATCTGGAATCTATTATCACTCAGGAATTCCCGCTGGAGCAGATCTCGGAGGCGATTCAGAATGCGACTGAACCGGAAAAGGCGTTTAATGTGACGATTTAATTTGAGTAGATTTTTATGCTTAAATGGTAACTTAGATGATACACAGAAAGTGTTAAAAGGCATGATAAAAAGTACAGAACAAATGTTCATTTTGTTCTGTACTTTTTTGGCCTTTGATGCTATACTGTACTGTACATAGAATGGGTACTGGAAATGTGCAAGAAGTAGAGTTCCAGATGTTATAAAAATATGAAAATTGATGAAAAAGTTTATTCCAACTATCGAGTTTTCCTCGAGGGTTCAAACATAGGAGGACTACATGGATCATTTTGAGTTAGTATCAGAATATGCCCCGACCGGTGACCAGCCGCAGGCGATTGAACAGTTAGTAAAAGGCTTTAAGGAAGGTAACCAGTGCCAGACACTTCTTGGTGTCACCGGTTCCGGTAAGACCTTTACGATGGCGAATGTCATCCAACAATTAAATAAACCAACGCTGATTATAGCGCACAACAAGACTCTTGCAGCGCAGCTTTACGGTGAATTCAAGGAATTCTTCCCTAACAACGCAGTCGAGTATTTTGTGTCCTAGTATGGCTTTGCGCCTTTTTTCGTGTTAAATTGTCCATTTAGTCCAAATAATCCGTATGGTTTGGATGAAATAGCACGGGATGGACGGAATAACATGAAACGGATTTGTGACCTAAATTCGTGTAATGAATATATAAAGGAGTAAAAATGTACAGATTTAAAATAAACGAATTAATGTTGAACAGTATTCAAGGAGAAATACCACTGAAACCTAAAAAAGTAAACGTATTTATTGGTCCTAACAATTCTGGTAAAAGTCGCTTCTTGAAAGAGTTACGAGATTATCTTAGCGGAGATATGCGGGAATTAAGTATTATAAAAGAAATGAAATTTGATTACCCGGAAGATTTTGAAAAATTAGATGAAAGTTATCATTTAAGTGGCAAAATGGTAAAAGATTTAAATGGTAATTGGGTCTTGAGAGCTTTTTCAAATAAAACAAATAATGCATGGAATGTGCATGCAAGTTTTGATAGTTTATATACTAAAAGTTTACATTCTTTTGGTGGTGACTGGAAAGATCATTTTAAGAATATTATTGGCAATCGAGAAGAGAGTGGCTTTTTTGAATATTTAGGCCCTTTGTTTTTCCAATATTTAGGGACAGAGGAAAGATTGACCATATGTAAAGAACAATTAGATCATGGGTTGGATAGTAATAATACTAATTATTTGTCGTCATTTAAATTTGAAACAATGCTGTTAAAAGAGCTGTGTCAAAATGTTAAACGAATTTTTCATAAAAATATTATATTGGATACGCAAACGTTAGGAGACAGGATTGTCTTCAGAGTAGGAGATGATTTTGAATATATTAATGGATTGTTTGGAAATGAACAGGGTGATATTAGTAGGTTGTTTAATGAGAAAAAGTTGGATGATCAAGGTGATGGTTTGAAAAGTTACGTATCTACTTTTCTTTCTCTTAATTTAAAAGGCAGTGACGTTTTGTTAATAGATGAACCAGAGGCATTTTTACATCCACCTTTAGCAAGACAAGTGGGTGAGTTAATCGGAGATTTTGGTGATGAGAAACAAATTTTTGTCTCTACACATAGTGTGGAAGTTTTAAAAGGTATTTTATCAAAAAGTTCAGATGTTAATGTGATAAGAATTACTCAACCCGAAACATATAAGAATCAAATTAATATTCTTGATAAAGGGATATTGAAAAATATTATACAAACTCCACTTTTAAGAGTTTCAAGAATCTTAGAAGGATTGTTTTGCAAAAAGGTAGTTATTACAGAAGCGGAAGCAGATGAATTGATTTATCAAGAATTAATAGAAAAAATATTTCCTCAATCGGGATTATATTTTGCCCATGGGCAAAATAAGCAAACATTAGCTGACATTGCTGAATTGTATCACGAAATAGGAATTGAATATGAAATAATTGTAGATTTTGATGTCCTTAGAGACTCAACAGAATTTTATAAGTTTCTGAAAATAATGCCATTGAAGGAAAAAGAAAGACAAAGGTATAAGGCATATGCAGAAAAAATGAGAGAGATAGTCAATGATAGCGTCGAAAAGGAAGGTTTATCAGAAGAGGAATTAAACGAAATACAGAAGAAAAAGAGAGACGAAGTGTATCATAAACAGGGCCTTTCCTTTTTTGATGTAGACCTACAGGGGAAAATAAGTAATACTTTAGAAGTGTTGAGTTGTAATCATCTGCATATTTTGGAATCGGGAGAATTAGAGACTTTACTGATTTCTTATGGAATACCTCATAAAAATAAAAAAGAATGGATTACAGAGGCCATTAATAAGGTTGGAGAATTAGGACGGGAAGATATAGTTAGCAATAATAAATTATATAAATTCCTGGAAAGTATAAAAGGAATTGATTAATGATGATGAATTGGCTACACATGTGTAGCCAATTCAAATGGAGGGAATATGTGTAATAATACTGAAATTATTAAAAATGAGGAATTATCTGTTATTCCAGTAGAAGAACAACAATTTTATGAAGATGTTAGAGAAATATTGCTTCAAGCGAGAGAATTAGCTTACAAGAATGCGAGTAGTATCATGACTCAAGCATATTGGAATATAGGAAAAAGAATTGTTGAGCAGGAATTATTGGGGAAAGAAAGAGCTAAATATGGTTCTTACTTGATAAAAAACTTATCTAAAGAGTTATCAGATGAATTCGGGACAGGATTTTCTGTGGCGAGTTTAAAAAATTGCAGACAATTTTATTTGGCATTTCCACAAGATTCATATGGCTATGTGATGATGAAAAAGGTACCATGGTCTCATTTGAGAAATATTATGCGTATTTCAGACGAAGAAGAACGCAATTTCTATTTGGACGAAGTGGCTAATGAAAATTGGACTGTAAGAGTGTTGGAACGTAATATTAAAAGTGGATATTATAAGAGAATGCTGTCCACACAGTTGCCAGATACGGAGAATAAAACATTAGAATTTGTTAAGGATCCGTTTGTGTTGGAATTTATGGGAGTAAAGCAAAATGATGGACATTTAGAAAGTGATATTGAAAAGGCTATTATTAGCAATCTTCAAAAATTCTTATTAGAAATGGGAAAAGGATTTTCATTTGTTGGTAGACAGATGAGAATTTGCACGGAAACAACAGATTTTTATATTGATTTAGTTTTTTACAATTATATTTTGAAGTGTTTTGTACTTATTGACTTAAAAACAACAAAGTTAACTCATCAAGATATTGGGCAAATGGATATGTATGTGCGTATGTTTGATGATTTGAAACGTAGGGAAGATGATAATCCCGCTATTGGTATTATTTTTTGTACGGACAAAGATGAAACGATGGTTAAATATTCTGTTCTGCATGAAAATCAACAGATTTTTGCTTCTAAATATATGACTGTCTTACCTACTGTCGAAGAGTTGCAAAGAGAATTAGAAAGAAATCAATTGATATATAATCAGGATTAAAAGGGTTTTGAGCGAGAATAAGCAGATATTATTTGGCATATTTCAATTGGCTACACGTGTGTAGCCAATTTGGTATAGTGTAGTCGTGAGATTGATATTCGGATGTTTGTTCCTCAAATTGATGTCAGAGATGTCAGCAGAAATCTCAGAGATATTTTCCAGGAAAATAAAAATGAAGCATTCAACATTCATACCGAAATTGCGTAGCATATCGATATGAATGTCAAATAGTAAAATATAATTCGAGAGACACTGTCTCCTGAATATCCACCTGAATACTTTGTACGTACTATGATTAAAAATTTGTGACCTAAATTTGTGTAAAGGTAAAAATTGTAGCATCAGTCATTTGGGATTTTTAAAATTACACGAATTTCTGGCTGATGGACAAACTTTTTTACTATGAGATTTGGAGGTGTTTTTATGCAAGATGCACAAAAATGTTTTAAACTACATTCTGAATACAAACCTACCGGCGACCAGCCGCAGGCAATCGAACAGTTAGTCAAAGGATTTAAAGAAGGCAATCAATGCCAGACCCTTCTTGGTGTCACCGGATCCGGTAAGACTTTTACCATGGCAAACGTTATTGAACAATTAAATAAACCAACACTCATAATCGCTCACAATAAAACCCTTGCAGCACAGCTCTACGGGGAGTTCAAGGAGTTCTTCCCTGAGAACGCAGTCGAGTATTTTGTGTCCTACTACGACTACTACCAGCCCGAAGCATATGTCCCGTCATCAGACACTTACATTGCCAAGGATTCCGCAATCAACGATGAGATTGATAAACTCCGTCATTCTGCGACAGCAGCGCTGTCCGAGCGCAATGACGTGATCATTGTGGCCAGCGTATCCTGCATTTACGGACTGGGTTCTCCGATCGATTATAAAGAAATGGTAATCTCTCTGCGCCCCGGAATGATAAAGGACAGAGATGAGATGCTGAAGAAGCTGATCGAGATTCAGTATGACAGAAATGATATGGATTTCAAACGGGGCACATTCCGGGTTCGGGGAGACGTTGTGGAAATATTTCCGGCGTATTCGGAGAAAATAGCATATAGAGTGGAATTCTTCGGAGATGAGATTGACCGGATCACGGAGATTGATACGCTTACGGGAGAAATCCTGAATGTGATCGGACATGTCGCAATTTTCCCGGCATCTCATTATGTAGTTTCCAAAGATAAAATGGAGGCGGCGATTGCGGAGATTGAAAAGGAACTGGAGGGACAGATCCGGTTTTTTAAGGGAGAAGACAAGCTTCTGGAGGCGCAGCGCATTTCCGAACGAACTAATTTTGATATTGAAATGATGCGTGAAACAGGATTCTGTTCGGGTATTGAGAACTATTCCCGACATTTGACAGGACTTGCACCGGGACAGCCGCCGCAGACTTTGATCGACTATTTCCCGGATGATTTTCTGATGATCATCGATGAGTCCCATAAGACGGTTCCGCAAATCGGAGCGATGTATCATGGGGATCAGTCGAGAAAAACAACGCTGGTGGATTATGGGTTCCGTCTCCCGTCGGCTAAGGACAACAGGCCGCTTAGTTTTGAGGAATTTGAAAGCAAGATCGACCAGGTCATGTTCGTCTCCGCGACTCCGGGTGAATATGAAGAGCAGCATGAACTGCTGCGGGCTGAGCAGGTGATCCGTCCGACCGGGCTTCTGGATCCGGAGGTGGAAGTGCGTCCGATTGAGGGACAGATTGATGATCTGGTAGCCGAGGTGAATAAAGAGACAGCAAGGAAGAATAAAGTCCTTATCACTACTCTGACGAAACGCATGGCAGAAGATCTGACAGACTATATGAGAGAACTGGGAATAAGGGTGAAATATCTGCATTCCGATATTGATACACTGGAACGGACGGAGATCATTCGTGATATGCGTCTGGACGTGTTTGATGTACTTGTGGGTATCAATCTTCTGAGAGAGGGACTGGATATTCCGGAGATTACGCTTGTCGCTATTCTGGATGCTGACAAAGAAGGCTTCCTGCGTTCGGAGACTTCCTTGATACAGACGATAGGACGTGCGGCGCGAAATGCGGACGGTCATGTCATTATGTATGCGGATCATATCACGGACTCTATGCGCGTAGCGATTGATGAGACGAAACGTCGGCGTGCAATTCAGATGGCTTATAACGAAGAACACGGAATTACTCCACAGACGATCCGAAAATCCGTGCGTGACCTGATCAGTATTTCCAAGAAAGTGGCGGCCGAAGAGATGCGTCTTGAAAAAGATCCGGAATCCATGAGTAAAGGAGAGCTTGAAAAGCTGATCGGCAGTCTGACAAAGCAGATGAAGAAGGCTGCGGCGGAACTGAATTTCGAAGCCGCGGCGGAATTGCGTGATAAGCTGGTTGAGTTGAAGAGAAATTTAAATGAACTTGAATAGATTGAGATAAGACAGAGGTAGACTAAGATGGCAGAAGAAAAGAAGCAATTTATTAAGATCAGAGGAGCAAATGAGCATAATTTAAAGAATATTGATGTGGATATCCCGAGAAATGAACTGGTGGTCCTGACTGGCCTTAGTGGATCGGGGAAATCATCTCTGGCTTTTGATACCATTTATGCGGAAGGGCAAAGAAGATATATGGAATCCTTGTCTTCTTATGCAAGACAGTTTTTGGGACAGATGGAGAAACCAGATGTGGAAAGCATTGAAGGATTATCTCCGGCAATCTCCATTGATCAGAAATCGACAAACCGGAATCCCCGTTCTACCGTGGGAACTGTGACAGAAATTTATGATTATTTCCGTCTGCTGTATGCGAGAATCGGAATTCCGCATTGCCCGAAATGTGGGAGAGAGATTAAGAAGCAGACGGTGGATCAGATGACGGATCAGATCATGGCACTGCCGGAGGGAAGTAAGATTCAGCTCATGGCGCCGGTGGTGCGCGGAAGAAAGGGAACGCACGCGAAGCTTCTTGAACGTGCAAAAAAGAGTGGATATGTGCGCGTGCGGATTGATGGGAACATGTATGAACTTTCCGAAGAGATTGCTTTGGATAAGAACATTAAGCATAATATTGAAATTATTGTAGACCGTCTCGTTGTGAGGCCGGGGATCGAAAAGAGACTGGCGGATTCCGTGGAAAGTGTTCTGAATTTGGCGGAGGGCCTCCTTCTGGTTGATGTGATTGGAGGAGAACCCATGAATTTCAGCCAGAGTTTTTCTTGCCCGGACTGCGGAATCAGTATTGATGAGATCGAACCGAGAAGCTTTTCGTTCAACAATCCGTTTGGTGCATGCCCGGAGTGTTTCGGACTCGGCTACAAGATGGAATTTGATGAAGATCTGATCATACCGGATAAATCCCTCAGTATCAGTCAGGGAGCGATCGCCGTGACGGGATGGCAGTCTTGTACGGATAAATCAAGCTTTACTTATGCGATTCTGGATGCACTTCAGAAAGAATATCATTTCAGTCTGGAGACGCCATTCGAAGAGTATCCTAAGGAGATCCATGATTTGCTGATTTACGGAACAAAAGGCAAAGAGGTAAAGGTTCATTATAAAGGTCAGCGCGGAGAGGGAATTTATGATGTGGCTTTTGAAGGGATTATTAAGAATGTAGAACGCCGTTATCGGGAAACAGGTTCGGAGACGATGAAGGCAGAGTATGAGAGCTTTATGCAGATCACACCTTGTCGGGAGTGTAAAGGACAGCGGTTGAAGAAATCGGCACTTGCTGTGACGGTTGGTGGTAGAAATATTCATGAAGTGACAGCTATGTCTATTGAGAACCTTCAGCAATTTTTAGAAGCGCTTGAACTGACAAAAACCCAGCAGATGATCGGAGGACAGATCCTGAAGGAGATCCGCGCAAGAATTCAGTTTCTGATGGATGTGGGATTGGAATATCTGACCTTATCGAGAGCAACGGCAAGCCTTTCAGGTGGAGAAGCACAGCGTATCCGACTTGCAACACAGATCGGGTCCGGGCTCGTTGGAGTGGCGTATATACTGGATGAACCGAGTATCGGACTTCATCAGAGGGATAATGACAAACTTCTTGCTACGTTGAAGCACCTCCGCGATCTGGGAAATACGTTGATTGTGGTGGAGCATGATGAAGATACTATGTTTGCGGCGGATCATATCATTGATATCGGGCCGGGAGCCGGTGAGCACGGCGGGAAGCTGGTGGCTCAGGGAACGGCGGAGGAGATCATGAAGGTGGAGGAATCGATTACAGGGGCTTATCTGAGCGGAAGAGTGAAGATACCTGTCCCGGAAAAACGTGCAGAACCAAACGGATGGATCAAAGTGGTCGGTGCCGCCGAGAATAATCTGAAAAATATTGACGTGGAATTCCCACTGGGAGTGATGACCTGTGTGACGGGGGTATCCGGATCAGGCAAAAGCTCTCTGGTAAATGAAATCCTTTATAAGAGTATGGCGCGGAAACTGAACCATGCAAGAGTGATACCCGGCAAACATACCAGGATTGAGGGATTGGAACAACTGGATAAAGTGATTGCGATTGACCAGTCCCCGATCGGCAGGACCCCCCGGTCGAATCCGGCTACTTATACGGGAGTCTTTGATCTGATTCGTGATCTTTTTGCGTCTACATCGGATGCGAAGGCAAAAGGCTATAAAAAGGGGAGATTTAGTTTCAATGTAAAAGGCGGACGATGTGAGGCTTGCAGCGGTGACGGGATTATCAAAATTGAAATGCATTTTCTTCCGGATGTCTATGTCCCTTGCGAAGTCTGCGGCGGGAAGCGGTATAACCGGGAGACTCTTGAGGTGAAATATAAAGGGAAGAGTATTTACGATGTGCTGGATATGACAGTGGAAGAGGCTCTGCATTTCTTTGAAAATGTGCCGAGCATCCGTAGAAAAATGGAGACATTGTACGATGTGGGATTGTCTTACATCCGACTGGGACAGCCGTCCACGACGCTTTCGGGAGGAGAAGCACAGCGAATCAAGCTGGCAACGGAACTCAGCCGGCGTAGTACCGGGAAGACGGTATATATTCTGGATGAACCGACCACAGGACTTCATTTTGCAGATGTACACAAGTTGACAGAAATTCTGAAAAGACTGACAGAAGATGGAAATACGGTGATTGTAATCGAGCATAATCTGGATGTGATCAAGACGGCGGACTACATCATTGATATCGGTCCGGAAGGCGGTGATAAGGGAGGAACGATCGTAGCTCACGGCACGCCGGAAGAAATTGCTGCAAATCTGAATTCATATACCGGCAAGTATATTGACATGATGCTGAAAAAATGATAAACCTTAAGAAAATCTAAAAAATGAAAAAACTCTTTCCATTTATTAGAATTTTTATTATAATAGAATATATATGTGTCTCATACAAGTTTGTAATGATATAACGAAAGATAGTGGAAATAGATAGAAGAATGAAAGGGGAATCAGCATGTCAGTAGATTTGGGAATTGATTTGGGAACAGCGAGCATTCTCGTTTATGTAAAAGGAAAAGGGGTTGTTTTAAAGGAACCATCTGTGGTGGCTTTTGACAGAGATACAAATGTAATCAAAGCAATCGGAGAAGAAGCACGTCTGATGCTGGGGAGAACTCCGGGCAATATTGTAGCAGTAAGACCGCTTCGGCAGGGTGTTATTTCCGATTATATAGTAACCGAAAAGATGATTAAGTATTTTGTGCAAAAAGCACTTGGAAAGCGTACATTTAAGAAACCGAATATCAGTATTTGTGTTCCGAGCGGTGTTACCGAAGTTGAGAAGAAAGCGGTTGAGGAAGCTGCATTTGCAGCCGGAGCCAGGGAAGTGCATCTGATTGAGGAACCTGTAGCTGCGGCGATTGGGGCCGGAATTGATATTGCTAAGCCGTGTGGCAATATGATCGTGGATATCGGTGGAGGTACATCTGATATTGCTGTTATTTCTCTTGGAGGAACGGTAGTAAATACATCACTCAAGATTGCCGGTGATGATTTTGATGAGGCAATTGTGCGTTTTATGCGTAAGAAGCATAATCTTTTGATTGGAGAGCGTACCGCAGAGGATATTAAGATTAAAATAGGGACAACCTATCCGTTGGTTGAGGAAGAGACGATGGAGGTGCGCGGAAGGAACCTTGTCACAGGACTTCCAAAGATCGTGACTGTTACATCTTCTGAAACAGAGGAAGCACTTCGTGAAACGACAAGTCAGATTGTTGAGGCGGTCATTGCAGTGCTGGAGCGCACACCACCGGAACTTTCAGCCGACATCCTGGATCGTGGGATCGTATTGACCGGAGGTGGGGCGATGCTTCGTGGACTGGAGGAATTGATCGAAGAGAAGACAGGAATCAACACCATGACAGCGGAAGATCCGATGAAGGTTGTTGCGATCGGTACAGGACAGTTTGTAGAATTTATGAATGGAAGAAAAGATTTATAAAGGATCGATAATTGTGCGTGTATAATAAAAGTCAGGCTGTTTCGTGATGAGACAGCCTTTTTACTCTATACGAAAGTTCGGGTATACTTATTATTTCTATAAGGAGAAGATATGGAAGTAATTCAAGGTTATGTGGAACATATCGTATTCCGGAATGAAGATAATGGGTATACGGTGTTTCACTTAAACAATGATGATGGAGATTTGACTTGTGTCGGAAATTTTAACTATATAGCTGAGGGAGAACTTGTAGAGGTCAAGGGTGAGTATACTGTACACAGTATGTACGGAACACAGCTCAAAGTAAGCGAGTATGAAATAAAAGCGCCGGAAGATCTTATTTCTATTGAACGTTATCTCGGTTCCGGTGCAATCAAAGGGGTAGGAGCATCTCTTGCGGGACGAATTGTGAAAAAGTTCAGGGAAGATACATTCCGAATCATGGAAGAAGAGCCGGAAAGACTGGCGGAAGTGCGAGGAATCAGTGAGCGAATGGCTCGTGACATTGCACTTCAGGTAGAAGAAAAAAAAGATATGCGGAAAGCAATGATTTATCTGCAGAAATACGGAGTCTCTACGACCCTTGCGGCGAAAATATATAAATATTATGGTCAGAATACATTTCGTGTATTGGAAGAGAATCCTTATCAAATGGCAGATCATATACAGGGGATCGGGTTTAAGACGGCGGATGAGATTGCGATGCACATTGGGATTCATACGGATTCTGATTACAGAATAAGAAGCGGAATTTTCTATACGCTGCAACAAAGTGTAGCGGATGGCCATGTCTATCTGATTCGTGAAGTGTTGATGCAAAGAGCCTCTGCGCTTCTGGAAGTAGAAATTCAGAATATGGAAAAGCATCTGATGGATCTGGCTATGGAGAGAAAGGTGATTCTGAAAGAAGGTGAGGACGGTCTCAGAGTATATCCGGCTCATTTTTATTATCTGGAGCTTAATGCGGCGAAAATGCTGCATGATCTGAATGTGGAATACGATGAAACTGACGTTGTAGTTACAAAGAGGCTGCATCAAATTGAAAAAGAAACCGGAATGGAGCTGGATGAAAAGCAGCAGATGGCAGTAATTGCGGCAGTGCGGCATGGTATCACGATTCTGACGGGAGGCCCCGGAACAGGAAAAACGACTACGATTAAAGCGATGATACATTATTTCCGGAATGAAGAACTGGAATTGCGCCTGGCAGCACCGACGGGCAGGGCTGCGAAGCGGATGACTGAGGCAACCGGATATGAGGCACAGACGATCCATCGTTTGCTGGAAGTAAACGGAAATCCGGAGGATGAGAATATCCGGAACGGATTTGCGCGGAATGAGGAAAATCCTTTGGAGACAGATGTAATTATCATCGATGAAATGTCTATGGTGGATCTTCCGCTGATGCATGCGCTGCTTGCCGCTGTTGTACCCGGAACAAGGCTGATTCTGGTAGGAGACTGCAATCAGCTGCCATCGGTAGGACCAGGAAGTGTTTTAAGAGACCTGATCGTGTCAAAACAATTTCAGGTGGTGATGCTCACCAAGATTTTCCGACAGGCTCAGGAAAGCGATATTGTCGTGAATGCTCATAAGATCAACCGAGGGGAGAGGGTTTCCCTGGACAATAAGAGTCGAGATTTCTTTTTCCTGAAGCGAAATGATGCGAATGTGATCATCAGTGTGCTTCTGACTTTGATTATGAAAAAACTCCCGAAATATGTAAATGCGAATCCGTTTGATATCCAGGTGCTGACGCCGATGCGTAAGGGACTGCTTGGCGTAGAACGGCTGAATGGAATTCTGCAACAGTATTTGAATCCACCCGCAAAAAATAAAGCAGAAAAAGAATATGGTGATAAAAAATTCCGCGTCGGTGATAAGGTTATGCAAATCAAGAATAATTATCAGCTTGAGTGGGAGATCACGACGAAATATGGTCTGACTGTTGATAAAGGTACCGGTATTTTTAACGGTGATATGGGTGTGATAACCGAGATTAATACGTACGCCGAAACTCTTGAAGTAGAATACGATGAAAAAAGGAAGGTTCAATATCCGTTTGAATTGATGGAAGAGCTGGAACTTGCCTATGCGATCACGATCCACAAATCCCAGGGAAGTGAATACCCGGCTGTTCTGATTCCGCTATTGACCGGCCCGCGGCAGCTATTTCACAGGAATCTGCTGTACACCGCGATTACGCGGGCGAAAAAATGTGTTACGATTGTGGGAAGCGATGCAACTTTCCACGAGATGATACAGAATACAGATGAACAGAACCGGAACACCAGTCTGGATGAACGTATCAGGGAAATCTATGGTGTTTCGGAAGAGAGCTGATTGAAACCGGATCCGATCTGGATTGAGAAAAATAGAAAAAACAGTATGGAATCATAAAAAAATAAAAGAGTGGTGCCTTGATGCCCTGTATCCACAGAAATGTCCATTCTGCGGAAAAATAGAAAAACAGCGGATTTGCAGTGAATGCCGCAAAAAGATCCGTCCTGTACAGGAGCCAAGATGCAAGAAATGTGGGAAACCCATCCGGGATACGCAGAAAGAGTACTGCTACGACTGCACAGTGATCAGACACGAATTCACCGAAGGAAGAAGTATCTGGATCCATAAAGAACCCGTCAGTCTGGCGATATATGCATTAAAATATCAAAACAGAAGAATTTATGCAAAAGCATTCGGGGAAGAGATGGGAGAACAGTACGGTTGGTATCTAAGAGAGAAAAAGGTGAACCTGATCGTGCCGATTCCGCTGCACCGGAAGAAACTGCGTGCACGTGGATATAATCAGGCTCAACTTCTTGCCGAAGCGCTTGGCAGGGTTACGGAAATACCGGTTGAGGAGGATGTGCTCGTCAGAATTAAGAATACGAAGCCGCTAAAACAGCTGAATGATAAGGAACGCAGAAGAAACATCCGGGGAGCTTTTTCTGTGAAGAAAAATGTCTGGGCTAAAACGATTGTTTTGATTGATGATATATACACGACAGGAAGTACACTGGATGAGGCGGCACGGGTATTGCTGAAAGCAGGGGCAGAAAAAGTCTATTTTTTGACCATAAGTATTGGACAAGGATACTGATATTTGTTATACTGAAAATAGCGCAAATACGAGGAAATAACGTATCGAGGTGACTATATGTTAAATGAAGACAAAGTGAAGCTGATGACAAGAATGGCAATGTACGAAAGCAAGGAAGGTACAGAAGATTTTAAGATCAGCTCATATTACAGAAAAGATTATTCGAGCTTTCACACCATTGTTACGATTATCTGGGTTACGATCGGATACATGATTGCAGTGGGAGTCGGTGCGATTGCATTTATGGATGTTATTCTGGAAAACCTTAATTTTGCTTTTATTATCATGATAGGGCTCTGTGTTTTGACCGGGTACATTGTTCTGGTTGTTTTTTACGGCATTGTCGCATCACGGTTTTATCAGAAGAAGCATAATGATGCCCGTCAGAGAGTGAAGAAATTCAATCATGATTTGACCAGATTGAACAGAATGTATGAAAGGGAGAAGAAGTAATGAGCGAGTTGTTGGTTTTAAGAGAGAGAATACAGAAAATATATGCCGGTTATTCCATCTATGTGGATAAGGCGGTTCAGTTTATTCTGGGGCTTGTTTCCTTTTATTTGATCAACCAGAATATAGGTATGATGAAGTCGCTTACGACTCCGGTCGTTATGATTGCACTTGCGGTGATCTGTACGTTTCTCCCGCCTGTAACGGTAGCATTGGTGTCGGCTGCGCTGATCCTTGCGCATCTGTTTAAGCTTTCCATGGGTGTTATGGCAGTGAGTGCCATGATCTTTGTAATGATGTTTATCTTTTACTGCCGGTTCACTCCGAAAAGGGCGCTGGTGCTTCTTGTTACTCCGATCGCATTTATGCTTCATGTTCCGTATGTGGTTCCGGTGGTATGCGGGCTTGCCATGACTCCGGTTACAGTGGTTCCGATTGCGTTTGGTACAATGATCTATTACATGATTCTTTGTGTGAAGAATTCTGCGGCGGCAATTTCTGCGACAGAAGGAATCACCGGTCAGATTTCATTTTTTGTCAGGACGGTATTTCAGAATAAAGAACTATGGATTACTGTGATTGCCTTCACAATCTGCATATTTACCGTATACGTTGTTCGCAGGCTGTCCATTGATCATGCCTGGAAAGTTGCAGTTGCAGCCGGTGCGGTCGCGAATATTCTGGTTATTGTGATCGGAGATATCGTGTTTGATATACATACTTCTTACGGTATATTGATCGGAGGGAATGTTTTGGCGATTGCGATCGGACTCGTGCTTGAATTTTTCCTGTTTTCTGTGGATTACTCAAGAACGGAGCATATACAGTATGAAGATGATGAATATTATTATTACGTAAAGGCAGTTCCGAAGATGTCGGTCGCGGCTCCGGAGAAAACGGTGAAACGTATTAATGAGCGTCGCGATCCGGATGAGAGGGAATCTGAAGAGATCAGGCGCAGACCATCGAAGCGTACAGATGAGCGTAAAAATGTGAAAAAGCGTCAGGCAGATAAAGAGACAAAGAAAAACTCCGGAACTCCGGGAAATACTCGTGTTCCGGCAAATACAGATGAACTGCTGCTTGCAAAAAGTCTGCAGGATGAATTGGATATTCAGGATATTGTAAAAAGAGAATTGGAAGATCGTTAATTTTGATGATAAGTTGGAATACTATGTGGGAAAGGAGGTACAGGAGTGAGAGAGGCTATTACCCGCTTTTTTGGAAGTAATCTCCCGGAAGGGTTTTATTTACCGGAGATTCGTTTTGTGGATATTATTGAAATCATCATAATAGCGTTTTTGATCTATCAGATTATACTCTGGATTAAAAATACGAAAGCATGGATGTTGCTGAAAGGTATCATGGTGCTTTTTGGTTTCATTCTTGTGGCTGCAATTTTCCGAATGTATGTGATCTTGTGGATTGCGGACACACTGCTTCCGGTGATGGCTACCGCGGTCGTTATTATTTTTCAGCCGGAACTCCGGCGTGCTCTGGAACGTCTGGGAGAGAAACAGTTTCTTGCTTCGATGGTTCCGTTTGACAAGAAAGGTCGTGAGAGTGCACGCTTCAGTGAACAGACGATCGAAGAGATCATAAAGGCATCCTTTGAAATGGGTGCCGTTAAGACAGGGGCATTGATTGTTGTAGAACAGGCAACAAAACTGACAGAGTATGAGAGAACCGGAATAGAACTGGACTGTTTGATTTCGCGTCAGGTTCTGATTAATATTTTTGAACACAATACTCCGCTTCATGACGGCGCGGTTATTGTGCGTGGGGACAGAATCGTATCGGCAACCTGCTACCTTCCTCTCTCGGACAACATGGGGATCAGCAAGGATCTCGGTACCCGTCACAGGGCGGCGATCGGAATGAGCGAAGTCAGTGATGCTCTTGTGATTGCTGTTTCGGAAGAGACAGGTTATGTTTCTGTTGCGCTGGGCGGCCAGCTGGTTCGCAACGTGACGCCGGAATATCTGAAAGAGAGGATGGAGGCTGTCCGGAACAAACATACAGATACAGGAAAAGTAAAGAAAATATGGAAAGGATGGAGAAAGCATGAAAAAGACGCTGACTAAGAACCTGGGGCTTAAGGTATTGGCAGTAGCCTTCTCCATTCTGCTCTGGGTCATCGTTATGAATAATGAAAGACCTGTTACATCAAAGACATATGTGGGAGTTCCGGTAACTCTTCTTCATACGGAACTCATCACAAATCAGGGGAATACTTATCAGGTGGCAGAGGATTATAAGAAGGTAAATGTAACGGTTCGTGCAAGGAAAGATGTTCTCAAGGAAATCAAAACAACGGATATCAAAGTTACGGCTGATGTGAAGAAGCTGAATACCGAGACACGTGCACTGATCCCTTACGAGGTTTCAATCCCTGCTTATCAGGGACAGTATGTGGAAGCCGTGACGAGTGAACCGAATCTGGTGATTTCCATCGAACTGGCAACATCCAAAACATTCCCGATTATACCGAGGTCTTCCGGAGATCCGAGAGATGGATATCAGATCGGCAGTCTTGAGGCGGATCCGCAGCAGGTGAAGATCAGCGGACCGGAGTCTGTTGTGAATTCGATTGATAAAGTTGTGGCTCAGGTGAATACATCAGGTATTTCCAAAGACGAGGTTAAGGAAGCGGATCTTGTTCTCTATAATGCGGCAGGTATCGTAATTGATTCGACCCTGGTGGAGACGAACCTTGGTGAGGAAGGGTTAAGTGTGAGGGTGAAAGTGCTTCATACGAAGTCGGTTCCGGTTGAATTCGATGAGTCCGGCATTATTCCGGCAAGCGGGTACGTACTGGACGGGGTTTCTGTTCAGCCGGAAAATGTTGATATTGTAGGAACTGAGCAGCAGCTTAAGAATATGACGAAGATTGAAATCCCGGCGGAAGCGCTGGCGATGAGCGGGCTGACCAAATCCGTAGAGAAGACGGTTGACATTACAGAATATCTCCCGGAATGGGCAAAGGCAAAGGATGAAAGTGCGGGAATATCTGTTCTTGTGAAAATATCGATTACACAAGCCGGGACAAAAACACTGGAATATCCGGTTGGATCGATTTCCCTTCTGAATGTACCGAAGAATTATTCTGTGAAGTATGAGTCGGAAGGAAGCATTGAAATTGTGATAACCAGTGACGATACAGAAAAGCTTGCTGATTTTTCTCTGGAGCAGGGCAGTGTTTCTGTTAATCTGGTAGATATTAAAGAAGCGGGAACGTATACGGTTCCGGTTCAGGTAACGCTTCCGGAAGGAATAGAACTGGTTCGGGATGTCGAAGTTCAGATAACATTAGAGAAGAATGATGGAGGAAATGATGGTTAGCAAAAAAGTGATCATTACAAATCCTACAGGCCTGCATTTGCGGCCGGCAGGACTGTTTTGTCAGACCGCTCTGGAATTTAAATGTAAGATTACATTTCGCCATAATAATTCGGAAAGTAATGCAAAAAGTGTATTAAGTGTTCTTGGTGCATGTATAAAAACGGGCGATGAGATTGAGATCCTATGTGAGGGAGAAGATGAGAAAGAAGCGCTCCGTGCGATGATCGATATTGTGGAAAGTGGGTTGGGAGAATAATGAAGCTTGCGGTATGCAAAGTACTTCATGATCTCGGAATGATTCCGAAATACACCGGATACAAATATCTTGTGGAGGCTGTCCACATCGGGTTGGAAAAAGAGGGGAGTCTGGAACACATTACCAAAGATGTTTATCCGGTGATAGCCGGTCGGTACCAGGTGTCTGTATGGATGGTGGAATCCGATATCCGAAGCATGATTGAGCGGTGTTGGAAGAACATGAATCTTGAGTGGCTTGCAGAATATTTTCCTGATTTGAAAGAGAAAAAACGCCCAACAAACACACAACTGATTGAAGGAATAGTTGCATATATGAAAGAACATAAGGAAAGTGACAGAAAAGAATAAAAGATAAAAAATCCCGGAAGAAAGCTTATATGAAAGCTTTCTTTCGGGATTCTTCTGTTTCATCAGGAACATATTTGTTAATGATCTTGTTTGCAATACTCAGCAAGTGCGTCAATCAGTTCGCCTGAACTCGGCCTGATTGCCAGGGGGTAGGGGAATATATCCTCCATTAAAGAACAGTTGCCCCGTTCCCAGCAAGTGTTGATAACTGTTCGGATGTTGCGTTCTACATTATCCGGGGTGGTATGATGAAGTTTTGCAACTGCAGGATAAAGTTTTGTACATATGGACAGAAGTAAATCCTCATCTTCGGTAACTAGTCTGACCGCATCAACAAGATAGCGGAAGCCTAAATAGGTTGCATTGATGCCCAATGCGTGTACTGTGGTGCTGATCTTGTCCATGGTTCTCCTTCTCCTTACATCGTATTACATTCTATCATACACTATTATGTTGAAAAAAGTAATAGCTAACAGCAGATAATTGTCTTGTAATGTAAAATAATAAAGATTATAATGAAAATGTATGTACTTTTTTAAGATATGCAGAATAGATAAAGTTTTAGTTCACTCGACCTATACAAAAAAGTTTTGATTACGAAAGAGAGGTCAGAAGCATGTATGATTATTTAGTTGTTGGTGCGGGATTGTTTGGTGCAGTATTCGCACATGAGGCAAAAAAGGCAGGTGAAAAAGTTCTTGTTATTGATAAGAGAGATCATGTAGCAGGCAATATTTATACCAAAGAGATAGATGGAATTCAAGTACATGAATATGGAGCACATATTTTCCATACCAGTAACAAAGAAGTATGGGATTACATTCGGCAATTTGCGGAATTTAACCGATATACTAATTCTCCGGTTGCAAAGTATAAAGATGAACTATACAATATGCCGTTTAATATGAATACATTCAGCAGGATGTGGGGAATCACGACTCCGCAGGAGGCAAGAAAGAAAATAGAGGAACAGATCAAAGAGGCAGGAATTACAGAGCCCCGCAATCTGGAAGAACAGGCGATTTCACTGGTAGGACGCGATATTTATGAGAAGCTGGTCAAAGGATATACCGAAAAGCAGTGGGGAAGACGTGCGACAGAGCTTCCCACGTTTATCATTAAACGGCTCCCGGTAAGATTCGTATATGACAATAATTATTTTAATGATAAATATCAGGGAATTCCGGTTGGTGGATATACGCAGATTGTCGAAAAGATGCTGGAAGGAATAGAAGTAAGACTGCATACAGATTTCTTTGCAAGTAAGGAAGAACTGCAGAGGCAGGCAGAAAAGATTGTATTTACCGGCATGATTGATGAGTATTTTGATTACTGTTATGGGGAACTTGAGTATCGGAGTCTCAGATTTGAGACAGAGGAATTAGATATGGAGAATTATCAGGGAAATGCTGTAGTTAATTATACAGAATACGAGGTGCCATATACAAGAATCATTGAACATAAGCATTTTGAATTCGGATGCCAGAACGGGGAATATAATCCCAAAACGATCATTACGCGTGAATACCCTGCAACATGGAAGAAAGGTGATGAGCCGTATTATCCGATGAATGATGAAAAAAATAATGCGTTGTATACAAAATATAAAGAACTTGCTTCAAAAGAAGAAAAGGTAATCTTTGGCGGCAGACTGGGAATGTATAAATATTTTGATATGCATAATGTGGTTGCTGAGGCTCTCCGGTGTGTGAGAAATGAGCTATAGGAAGAAAATGGCAGAAGGACACAATTTATTGTAAAGAAAATTATAATATGGTATAATTGGGGGAAATATGGAGAGGCAACGTATAGGAGGATAAATGATGAATGAAGCAGCTTTGGATATTGAGGCGGACGGGATAAAAAGCCCATTTGGCGGAGAAATTAAACAGTTAAAGCCGGCCGGATCAAATGGTGAGATTATAATGGACTATTCAATATACGATGTGATTGAGTCGGGTTTTGATAAAGTGGTTTTGTTATTCGAAAAGATTTGGAAAAAAATTTTAAAGAGGCATACAGAGCGGCTTTTAAAGTAAAGAATTAATTGAGGCAGATAAAGTATGAATAGGGGAGAAAGATGTATGAAAAAACTAATTAAATGGTTTATAATGGCAACGTTGGTAATGTGTTTGGCGGGATGCGGATCGGAAATGGTGGATAATACTGTGGAAGATAAACCGACTGAAACAGATGATATGAATGATAGTAATGTGGATAATGCGGATATATCGGATGAGTCTCCCGAGGTGAGTGAAAAGAAAGAGAAAGAAACCATAACGATATATTATGTAAATATGGATACTGGGGAGCGGGAGTATGAAACCGTTGAAGTCATCAAAAGAGAAGCGGATATTATCTGGAATGAGTTGAAGACAAAAGGTTTATTGACAGAACAGTGCGAAATAAACAGTTTCGAACTTGACGAAGAAAATGGAAAAATCGATTTGGATGTTAATAAAAGTTTCGGAGATTATTTGCGTAGTATGGGAACAGCGGGAGAAGAAGAAATATTGGGATGTATCGTTCAGTCTTATTTAGAGAGTTATAGTTGTGATAAAATCAAGATAACGGAAAATGGTGAGGCTTTGGAAACAGGCCATACGATATTGGATGATTATATCAGCAGAAATTAAGGAACGAAAGAGGTTAATTATGAAAGACAGATTGAAGAAATATTTGGTTTTAATTACTACTGTAGCAGTATTGGGGAGTTCGATTCCGGTTTTTGCTGCCGACAATAGTACTTTTAATGAAAATATAGTCTCATTGGAGGGGACAGGAGAAGAAGATTTATATGCAGATAATAGCAAAGAAGAGAATATTATAACGGATGAAGAGGGAACGAAGGAATCGTCTCAGAATGAAGGGGAGGAAATGGAACAAACCTTTCAGTCGGAGAAGGAAGATTTAAATGATAGTATAACAAAAGAGGAAAATATTCAGACGATAGAGCAAAGAATAAATTATGTTTATGTTGAGAGTCCATATCTTGAAACACCGGAGACTCAGCGAATTGTAGTTTCCTGGGGAGACGGTTCGGAAGAGATTGAACGTGTTTCACTGCAGGTGAGAAATGCAGATGGAACGGAAGAAATCTGGGATACTTCGACAACTATGGATCATCTTTATCTGTTTGAGAAAGACTATTTAAGTACGGATCAAACCGGTACATATGAAATAGAGAGTGTCATCATAGAAAATGTAGCAGAAAGTAAAGAGTTTGTCTTAGCCGAATTCGGAATCGAGGCATTGTATGGAGTTAATCAGGAATATGACGGCATCGATGAATTGAAGCCATTAAATGCTGCTCAGGAAGAAGAAAGCGAGATTGAAACAGCAATAATAACCATTGATGAAAATGGAGAGATTGAATCTCAGAATAGCATAGAAGATGCGCTGAATGCGGTGCGAGCAGAAAATCAGTCCATTTCAACATTCAGTGCCCGGAGTGTGGCAAGTGCTGAAGTTTTATCAGAAGAAACTTCGGACATTGTTGTTGCACTTGATCCGGGACATGATTCTACGCATGCAGGTGCTCGGGGAAATGGATTAAAAGAAGAAGAGTTAACTTTAAAAATTGCCAATTATTGCAAAGAAGAACTGGAAACATATGATGGCGTGAAGGTATTTATGACGAGAACAGGAGCAGCGTGCCCATATCCGAAAAGCAAAAGCTCAGGCGAGGATATTAAGCTGAGAGCTAACGCAGCGGCAGCGGCGGGAGCCAGGATTTTTGTCAGTTTTCATTTGAATTCGTCAGTTCCTTCAAGTGCAAAAGGTGCTGAAATTATCATTCCGAATAATAACTGGCAGCCTGAGGTGGGGGCAAGCGGTAATGAGCTTGCACAGTCGATTTTGAATGAATTACTGAGTCTGGGACTTATGAATAGAGGAATTTATAGTAAAAATGCAAACGACGGAGCGACATACCCGGATGGTTCTCTGGAGGACTATTTTTCTGTACAGTTATATAATAAGAAAAATGGAATTCCGGGAATTATCGTGGAACATGCATTTGTGTCTAACAGCAGTGATGCGAATAACTATCTGAAAACAGAAACTGGATTGAAAAAGCTTGGTGTTGCGGATGCAACCGGTATTGCAAAATATCTGGGATTGACTAAAGGTGAATGGATATATGAAAATGGAAAGTGGAGATGGAAGAATAAAGATGGATATGCAATAGGATGGAAGAAGATTAATGAAAAATGGTATTATTTTGGAACTGATACAATAATGCGAACGGAGTGGCTTGAACTAAATGGTAAAAAGTATTATCTTGGAACAGATGGTGCCATGCGTATTGGGTGGCAGAAAATAAACAATAATTGGTATTATTTTGATGAAAACGGGAGTATGGAAATAGGTTGGCTGTTGGATTCGGGAAAATGGTATTATCTGAATGAGTCAGGAGAAATGCAAACTGGTTGGTTATCCTTGGATGGAAAATGGTATTATCTTAGGCCTTCGGGAGTCATGGAAATAGGTTGGTTATCCTTGGACGGAAAATGGTATTATCTTAGGTCTTCTGGAGTCATGGAGATAGGCTGGTTGTCATTGGGGGGAAAATGGTATTATTTTAGCCAATCAGGGCGAATGCAAATTGACTGGGTTTTGATAGAAGAAAAGTGGTATTATTTCAATCAATCAGGGCAGATGCAGACTGGCTGGTTGGAATGGAAAAAGGGAAAATACTATTTGAGTTCATCTGGGGCAGCAGTAACAGGCTGGCAAACTATTGATGGGAAAAAATACTATTTTGATTTGCAGGCGAAGATGCTCACGGGTTGGCAAACGATAGATGGCGAACAATACTTCTTTGATGAAAAAACTGGTGAACTTATGGATGTTCATGCGCAAGGATGGAGCCTTGAAAATGGAAAATGGTACTACTATGGTGCAGATGGAGAGAAAAAGACTGGTTGGTTATTAGAAAACGGGAAGTGGTATTATTTGCGTCCATCGGGAGTCATGGAGATAGGTTGGTTATCCTTAGAGGAAAAGTGGTACTATTTTAATCAATCTGGGGTAATGGAGATTAATTGGGTTTTGATAGAAGATAAATGGTATTATTTCAATTTATCTGGAGAAATGCAGACTGGTTGGTTGGAATGGAATGAGAATCGATACTATTTAAGTTTATCAGGAGAAGCGGTAACCGATTGGCAGGAGATCGATGGAAAACAGTTTTATTTTGACTGTCAGGGAAAAATGTTAACTGGTTGGCAAACAATAGATGGTGAGGATTACTATTTTGATGAAAAAACTGGGGAACTTAGAGAAATTCATGCTCAGGGATGGAGTTTGGAAGAAGGCAAGTGGTATTATTATGGAGAGGATGGTGAAAAACAGACTGGTTGGATATTAATTGAGGGAAAATGGTATTATTTGAATGATTCAGGAGAAATGCAGACTGGTTGGATAGTGGTAAATGGGAAAAAATACTATTTAAGATCATCAGGAGTCATGGAGACCGGTTGGGTATCAATGGATGGAAAATGGTATCATCTGAAAGAATCGGGAGTTATGGAAACCGGATGGATAACCGTAGGAGAAGAATGGTATTACCTTAATCAATCAGGCGAGATGCAAACCGGATGGCTGATTCAGAATAATAAAAAATATTATTTGAAAACGGACGGCGCTATGGTCATTGGCTGGTATTATATTAGTACAGAATGGAACTTTTTTGATGATTCAGGAAAGCTGATTGATGGTAAAGAGTTTCCCCCGGAATTGTATTGGATAGAAGGAGAAACTGGGGTTACTGTTTCGCAAATGGTACAACTTTTTAATTCTAAAGAGGTTCAATATCCGTCAGAAATTATGACAAAAGGTGGAGCGAAAACTATTGAAAGCTTTTGTGAGATCTTGATAGAAGAAGCGACAATGGAGGGGATTAAAGCGGAAGTTGTCTTTGCTCAGTGCATGCATGAAACAGGATGGCTTCAATTTGGCGGTGATGTGAAGATAGAACAGTACAATTTTGCAGGATTAGGCGCCACAGGAAATGGTGTCTGCGGAGAATCATTTGAGGATGTACGAACTGGTTTAAGAGCTCAAGTACAACATTTAAAAGCGTATGCATCAAAAAAAGAGTTGAATAATGAATGTGTTGATGTCAGGTTTAAATATGTAAATAGAAATTCTGCACCATTTGTTGAGTGGCTTGGACAAAAAGAAAATCCCAGTGGTTTAGGATGGGCAGTGCAAGAAAAATATGGGCAGAAGATTCTGTATCTGATAGCTATATTAAATGAAATAGAATAAGTACAGCAGAAACTGCTTTTTGAGGATAGAAATTTATTAAGAGTTACTTCCTTAAAAAGCAGTTTGCTATAATGAAATTAATTGATCATAAATTATCTATTATTGATTTCTGACATGTAAAATGATAAAGTATAAAATGGTTTAAAGTATTAAAATGATGTTATAAGAAAGGTGTGTTTTATGTATTTTATAAATTACAGTATACTGTTTTTGTTTCTAATAGCTATTGTGTCATTAAAAGGAGAGAATGCTTCTGATAGCGTGTTGCCATTTCAGACTTCTAATTCCTTAAAAGGTATACTTGCTTTAATCATTATTTTTCATCACTTATCACAAAAAATTGTGGAACCATCAATATTGACCTTGTTTCAAAACATGGGATATCTGGCGGTTGCTGTATTCTTTTTTGTTTCGGGATATGGATTAACAAGCCAGTATATTGTACATGGAGAAGGTTATCTTACAAAATTTCTACAAAAGAGGGTAATGAAAATTCTAATACCTACTATTACAGCAAGTATTATATATTTTTTATATTATTGTTGGAATAGTGGACTATCATATGCTATACAAATTTCAAAGGAAGCGATTCTTTCAACAAACTCCATAATTATTAATGGGTGGTATCTTGTGACAATTCTTTATTTTTATATATTATTCTGGGGCTGTTTCTACATTTTTAAAGAAGATCGTGAACAAATTATCTTTACATTTTTTGGAACAATTTGTTACATTTTATTTTGCTATAAGGCTGGGTATGGTGTTTGGAGATACAATTCTTGTTTGGCTTTTTGGATTGGAATTGTATTCAAAAAACAAGAAAAGAAAATACAGATAATGAACAGATTTCCTATTTTGACTATGTCGGTTCTGTTTTTTGCATTCGCCTGTTCCCAAAAAGTATGTGGAATGCTGGAAACTAATTTGGGTAACATAGGGGGATCATTAATAACATCTGCCCTCTTTGCAATCTTAATGGTATTTATAGTGTCATGGAAAAAAGTTCAATCAACTATATTTGATTTTTTGGGAAAAGTATCGTTTGAACTATATATTGTTCATGGGCTTTTTATTGGGTTTTATAGAAGCAATATTGTTTTTGTTGAAAATGACGCAATTTACTTTATTTTAGTGCTTTTATCTGCTGTTTTGTTTGCGTACATTTTGTGTGGCTTTGATAAAAAACTTTACAGTTTGGCTTGTTCCCGAAAAAGGCGGTATTAATTAGTAAGAGGGACGGAAAAAAATGAAAGGCTTGCTTTTTTGAATGTATAGTGTATAATTAGAAAGACGTAGTATAATCAGTTTAAAGATAGAAGTGTATTTGAAAAAGGTTGTTTTAGAAAAAAAGATCTGCAAGGGAGGAATCAATATGAAAAACATGCATATAGCTTTTTCACCACCAGATATTACAGAAGAAGAGATTAATGAGGTTGTGGATACACTGAAAAGTGGATGGATAACAACAGGACCGAAGACAAAGCAGTTTGAAAAAGAGTTTGCGGATTTTTGTGGAGTACGTAGAGCAGTATGTTTGAATTCAGCAACTGCGTGTTTGGAGATGGCACTTCGTTATCTTGGAGTGGGACCGGGAGATGAGGTAATTACATCGGCGTACACTTATACAGCATCGGCCAGTGTGATTGCGCATGTGGGCGCAAAAATTGTTTTGGCAGATGTTTCGCCGGATTCGTATGAAATGGATTATGAACAGGTATCGAAATTGATTACAGATAAAACAAAAGCAATTATTCCGGTTGATCTTGCAGGAGTTATGTGTAATTATGAAAAGATCCGAAGAGTGATTGAAGAAAAGAGAGATATTTTTGTTCCTAAAAATAACGTACAGGAAAAGATAGGAAGGATTGCTATTGTAGCAGATAGTGCCCATGCAGTCGGCGCATCTAGGAAAGGGAAAAGATGTGGCAGTGAAGCTGATTTTACCAGCTTCTCCTTTCATGCTGTAAAAAATTTAACAACAGCAGAAGGTGGAGCATTAGTGTGGAGACCGATTGAAGGTATTGAGGATGAAGAAATATATCGGCAGATGATGTTGTATTCTCTGCATGGGCAATCAAAAGATGCACTTGCTAAGACGAAATTAGGAGCATGGGAGTATGATATTGTTGCACCTTTATATAAATGCAATATGACAGATATAATGGCGGCATTAGGATTGGCACAATTAAGGAGATATAATGGCCTTCTTCAGCGAAGAAAAGAAATAATTGGAATGTATGATAAAGGGTTTAGTGATCTCCCGGTTTCGGTATTAAAGCATTATGGAGAGGATTTTTCATCAAGTGGCCATTTGTATTTAGTAAGAGTGAAAGGTAAAAATAGAGAAGAGACAAATCTTATTATAGAAAAGATGGCTAAAGCAGGAATAGCGACAAACGTTCATTATAAACCACTCCCAATGTTGACTGCATATAAAAATCTTGGATTTAAGATTGAAGATTATCCAAATGCATATGCAATGTTTGAAAATGAGATAACTCTACCGTTGCATACAAAATTAACAAATAAAGAAGTTGAATATATAATCGAGAATTTTAAAAAATGTATATAAGGACTTGGATTCATGAGAAAGTGGGAAGAATTGCCTATAGGCATGCAAAATGAGAAGGTCAGGCATTACTATAATATTTTAAGAAAAAAAAGATTTAGTTTAGGAGTGAAGCGAATATTTGATATTGTTATGTCAATTATACTGATTCTTGTGTTGTTCCCGATTTTGGTTTGTATCAGTGCTTTGATTAAAATAGATTCGGAAGGACCGGTTCTTTTTAAACAGGTAAGAGTCACTCAATATGGTCGGAAATTTAAAATATTGAAATTCAGAACCATGGTCAATAATGCGGATAAGATTGGGACGCAGGTTACTACAAAAGGGGATGCACGTATTACCAGAACCGGACGACTGCTTCGAAAGTGCAGATTGGACGAATTACCTCAGTTGTTTAATATACTGACAGGAGATATGACTTTCGTTGGAACAAGGCCGGAAGTTCCCAAGTATACTTGTCATTATACCGATGCAATGAAAGCAACATGGCTTATGCCGGCTGGAGTGACATCAAGGACAAGCATTGAATACAAAGATGAGGAACGTCTACTCGAAAATGCAGAAGATGCTAACAAGATCTATATTGAGGAGATTATGCCGGCTAAAATGGTATATAATTTGCAGGAAATTGAGAAATTCAGTTTGTTTAGAGATTTAAATACATTGATTTGTACTGTTATAGCTGTTTTAAAATAGAGGGAGGAAGCATATGACTGTTTCGTTATGCGTGATCGCATATAATGAAGAGGAAGCGTTGCCAAGATTGCTGAAAGATATTGTTCAACAGGATTATCCTGCTGAACAAATGGAAATAGTTCTGGTCGACAGCATGTCAGAGGACAGAACAAGAAGGATTATGGAACAATTTCAAAAAGATAATTTGCGGTATAAACGAGTTGTTGTGACTGAAAATGTGAAAAAGAATCAAGCGGCAGGATGGAATGTTGCAATCAGAAATTCGCAGGAGGAGGTTATAATTCGTGTCGATGCGCACGCAAGCATCCCGGCTGATTTTGTTAGAAAGAATATTGAATGTCTAAAAACAGGAGAATATGTTTCTGGAGGTCCAAGACCAAACATTGCAGAAACACCTACAAATTGGCAAAATGTATTATTGTTGGCAGAATCTTCTATGTTTGGAAGCAGTATTGCAAAATATCGTCGTAAAGCAGAAAAAACATATGTTGATTCTATGTTTCATGCGGCATACAGACGAGAAGTGTTTGTAAAATCAGGATTATTTGATGAACAATTGGGAAGGACAGAAGATAATGAGATGCATTATCGAATTAGAAAAAATGGATATAAACTTTGTTTTGACCCGGCTATTCAATCCTATCAATTTACGCGAAGTACATTAAAGAAAATGTTAAAACAAAAATTTGGAAACGGAAAATGGGTTGTTTTAACATTAAAAGCATGTCCACAATGTTTGTCAGTTTTTCATTTTGTCCCATTAGCTTTTGTGATGGGGATTGCTTTGACTACCGGGCTGGCAGTGTTTCATTACCCGTTATTAGCAGTAGTGATGTGGATCCTTTATTGGAGTCTGGCAGTAATTATGGCAATCTTGTCTGTTAAAGGACAAAAAAAATGTATTCAGCAATTAGTGCTTCCTGTTTTATTCTTCCTGCTTCATGTCAGCTATGGAACTGGTAGTATAGCTGGATTAATTAGACTTCCGTTTTGGCATTATAAAAAACACATAGAAAAGATTGAGAATTAATATGAAAAATTTAAATGATGACGAATTGAAGAAACTTCAGAAAATAAGTATAGAGATGGCAGAATGTTTCGTGAAATTCTGTAAGGAACATCAACTGACATGCTATTTGTGTGGCGGTGGGTGCATTGGAACAGTAAGACATAAGGGAATGATCCCATGGGATGATGACTTGGATTTTTTTATGCCCAGGAAGGACTATGAACGGATGTGGAGAATCTGGAAAAAGAATCCCCCATGTTTGCAATATGTATTAGAAAGGTCAGACAGTACGCATACGGATCATAATCTGTTTATTACAATCAGGGATAAGAATACAACCCTGATTAAACCGTATCAAAAAGAATTGGATATTACACACGGGGTGGCACTGGACATTATTCCACTGGATGGTTATCCTGACAGCAAAATAAAAAGAAAATTCCAGTGTTTCTGGGCACTGGTTTATTCCTTGTATTGCGCCCAACTTGTACCTGAGAATCATGGTAAAAAGATTGCACTGGTTGGGAAAATTGCTTTGGCAATTGTTCCTTCTAGAAGAATCCGGTATTGTATATGGCGATTTGCTGAAAAACAGATGACAAAGTATAGCATTGAAAACTGCAAGGGAATTACAGAGCTGTGTTCCGGACCGGGATACATGAAAAACTGGTATCCGAGGGAAGCTTTTGACAAAGCGGTTTTTAAACCATTTGAAGATACAGAGATGCCAATACCGGCAGGCTATGATGCGTATCTGAAAATTGCTTTTGGGGATTATATGCAGTTACCTCCAGCTGAAAAACGGATCGGACATCATGAAGCTTTATTTATGGATTTGGATAAAGGGTATGAAGAGTATAGAGGAAAATATTTTTTGAAAGGTAAACAGGAGGAAAAATTATGATTTTTGGTGCAATTTTAGCAGGTGGTGTGGGATCCAGAATGAATATTTCGGATATGCCGAAGCAGTTTTTGCCACTCGGTGACAAGCCTATTATCATCCATACTCTTGAAAAGTTTATTATGTGTGAGCGGTTTGATGAGATTTATGTAGGAGTTCATCCAAACTGGATCGGACATATGGGAGATCTGATTTATAAGCACATCAAAGTGAATAAAGAGAGAATTCATGTTGTGGAAGGCGGATCAGATCGAAATTCTACGATTATGAATATTATTCATGAGATAGAGAAGGATTATGGGGAATCAGAGGAGCATTATATCATTACACATGATTCTGTAAGACCATTTGTATCCGCAAGGATTATCAATGAAAATATTGATAATGTCCTAAAATATAGAGCATGTGATACTGTAATTCCTGCGACAGATACTATCGTAACATCTTTGGATGGGGAAAAAATATCGGAGATTCCAAATCGTGCATGGATGTATCAGGGACAGACACCGCAGAGTTTTCAAATCAACCTCTTAAAGAAATGGTACAGTGAATTGACAGAGGAAGAGAAATGTATTCTGACAGATGCTTGTAAAATCGGTGTTGTAAGAGGCGGGGATGTGCATCTTGTCAGAGGAGAAGTATCAAATCTGAAAATTACCACAGTTCCGGATTATAAAATCGCACAGGCAATGATAGGAGGAAATCTCATTGATTAATTATGTTTATCAATTGGTGAGTCCACAGGTGTTTTCTGTAAAGTATGAAAATATTAAGTTTGAGAATAAGGTAATTGTTAAGCCTGAGTATATGGCAATCTGCCATGCGGATCAGAGATACTATCTCGGGCAGAGGGATCATGCCGTACTCCAGCGCAAGCTTCCGATGGCTTTAATTCATGAGTGCTCTGGCAGGGTTGTTTATGACCCGACGGGGACATGGAATATGGGGGATCCGGTTGTTATGATTCCAAATGTGCCGGCTCCGCATGAAGAGCATATTTATGAGAATTATGCGAAAGGATCCGGCTTTCTTTCGAGTGGAGTTGATGGATTCTTACGGGAATATGTGGACGTGCCTGCTGACCGTGTGGTGTCAGCAAAAGGGGTTCCACTAAAAGATGCAGCTGTAACTGAGTTTGTCAGTGTTGCGATGCATGCAGCTTCAAGGATGAATGTGATTGCACACTGTGGGCGGGAATGCATAGGAATATGGGGGGACGGAAGTCTTGCCTTTGTCGTGGCAAATGTTGTTAAGAAAATCTTCCCAGATAGCAGATTGGTGATCATCGGAAAGAATATTAGAAAATTGGTATATTTTTCCTTTGCTGACGCGACCTATCTGGCAGATAGTCTGCCAAAGAATTTGTCTGTTGATCATGCTTTTGAATGTTGCGGTGGTGATGGCAGCAGCTATGCTATTGACGACATTATTCGTTATATCAGCCCACAGGGAACTGTGGTTCTTATGGGAGTTACTGAAAACAAAGTGGCAATTAATACGCGGAATATTCTGGAAAAAGGACTTACATTTGTTGGTAGCAGTCGTTCGGGGCGGGAAGATTTTGAAAACGCGATGGAATTGATGAGATCTCCGTTATTCAATCAGCGCCTTCAACAAATTATTTACGAAGATAAAGAAGTATCTTCTATAGATGATATTCACCGCGTGTTTCAGACAGACTTAAATACACCATTTAAGACGGTATTTAAATGGAATATGTAAATGTACAGTTGCAGATAGGAGCTTGAAATGGAAAAAGAGAAGAATACTGAGGTGGATCTTCGAAAAGTACAGATGAAATCATTAGATATCTTGTTGTTTTTTAAAAAATTCTGTGACGAGCATAATCTGATGTTTTATTTTTGTGGAGGATGCTGCATTGGGACACTTCGGCATAAGGGATTTATACCATGGGATGATGATGTGGATGTTTTTATGCCGAGGAAAGATTATGAGTTGTTAAAAGTTCTTTGGGAACGAGAAGTACCAGAAGGAAAATACACTTTTTGCCGTGTGGATGAGAACCATTTTGTCCGTTCCCAATTAACGGCAATTGTCGATAATGACACAACTTTTATTAAAGAAAATCAGAGAGATCTGGATATTCCACATGGAATAAGGCTGGAAATCCTACCTTTGGACGGCTGTCCGGATTCAAGATGGAAACGAGCCCTACAGCTTATGTGGGGACTAATCTATCAGGTTTTTTGTCTTCAGCAACCACCAACAAGCAAAGGTAAAGCGTTTGAGTATATTGGTAAAATTGCACTTGCATTGTTCCCATCATGGAAAGCAAGAACCAAAGTCTGGAAATTTGCGGAAAAGCAAATGTCAAAATACCCGATCGAAAAATGTGATAAGGTTACAGAACTTTGTGTGCGATGGGGATATATGACAAATGAGTATCCAAGAGAAGCCTTTGATTCGGCTGTTTACAAAGAATTTGAAGGATATCAGATGCCTATCCCGATGGGATATGATACATATCTTAAAATAGCATTTGGAGATTATATGCAGATTCCACCGAAGGAAAAGCAGGTAACCTGTCATGATGCAGTTTTGATTGATCCGGATCATAGTTATAAGATGTATAAAAGTATGTATGGAGCAGCAGATGAGAGAGATTAAGGATTTAAAAGAATTACAGCAAATCTTATTAGATATTCTTGTTTATCTGGATAAGGTTTGCAGGGAGAATAATTTGAAATATTTTATGGTAGATGGAACTCTACTTGGGGCAGTGCGTCATAAGGGATTTATTCCATGGGATGACGATATTGATGTCTGGATGCCAAGGAAAGATTATGACAAACTTGCGGAGTATGTGAATTATGATGATTCACCATATTCATTTCAGAATCCGCAAAATGTAAAAGGGTTTACATATTCTTTTGGTAAATTGGTGGATCAAAGGACCCGTATTGAAGAAAGCTTTGATATACAGATTGAGATGGGGCTTTTTATTGATGTTTTTCCATATGATGGCCTTCCAGATCCAGGAACAAGAAAATATAATAGGTTTCTTGATAAATGTATGTTTTTACAGAGTCAACGGATTGCTGCACTTTATACGTGGGACGAATCAAAAAAGATTAGAAATGCAAGTTTGTTTGGATGGCTGACATGGAAGCTGCGAAGAATAATCGGATGCAAGAATATTGTCAAAATGATAGACAAGAATGCAAGAACTTTTCCAGTTGAGGGATCCAAAATGGTAGGCTCACTTGGGGCAGGGTACAAAAAAGAACAGATGGTAGATCGGGAAATTACTGAAGAACTAATTGAGTTGGAATTTGAAGGGCATAAGTTCTTTGCACCGAAAGCTTATGACAGTTATTTGAGAAACATGTATGGAGATTATATGCAGTTGCCGCCTGAGGAGAAACGGGTTGTTAAGCATTTAAGTAAATCCTGGTGGAAGGAATGATAGATTATGAAAGAGCTATGGAGATTTATTAAAACATCGGGTGTTTATTTTGCAGGAACAGTTCTTACGAAATTGATTACGTTTTTGTTGTTGCCGCTTTATACCGCCTATATTGATCCGGAAGGAATGGGAATCTATGATGTTGCGACGGCATATGTTACTTTTTTGTGTTCTGTAGTGTATTTGGATATATGGAGCGCTGTGATGCGTTTCACTTATGAGTATGTAGGTGATGAACAGAAAAAGCCGATTACGAGTGGAACGGTAATATTTGTATTATCTTCTACTTTGTATACAGTGATCATGATTGTCGTGTATGCGATTTTTCGGGTTGATTACATGTTTTTAATTTATTTGTATGGCTTGTTGGCGAATACGCAATATTTTTGTGGTTATATTGCTAGAACTCAAGGTAAGAATGTATTGTATGCAGTTGGTGGGATCGCTGGTTCATTAACTACGATTCTCGTTAATATTCTGCTTTTAGTTGGTTTTAAGATGGACTACAGTGCGTTGTTTATTTCGAGCTGTGTAGGATATATTGCAAATATTGGAATTGTTTCAATTGGTGCTAAGATTCCGCGTTTAATATCTCTGAAAGCATTTGAGTATAAACTTTTTAAGCAGATGTTCTGTTTCTCGCTTCCGCTGTGTGTGAATTCAGTTGCATACTGGTTTTTATCTAGCTATAACCGAGTTGCGATTACGAATGTACTTGGTAATGCTGCAAATGGAATGTATGCTATTGCGAGTCGCTTCGGATCGTTTATTACGCTCTTTACATCATGTTTTACAATGGCATGGCAGGAAATCTCTTATTCGAAAGAAGCTGGCGGAATGGAAGATCAGAGTGCTTTTTACACAAAGGCAATTAATTCTTATATTCAGTTTTTGGGAATGGGATTGATTATGATAATACCAGCAGTCTATATTATTTATCCGATCATGGTAAATGAGTCTTATGCCGGTGGAAAAAGCATGGTTCCGCTATATCTAATTGCAACAGTAGCATCGGCCATAAGTAGTTTCCTGGGAAATATTTTTACCGCGATTAAGAAAAATGATCTGTTGTTTTATACAACTGTGGTAGGTAGTGTTGTTAATGTGATTATGGTTCATCTTTTACTGCCTGTTATGGGAGTAGAAGGAGCGAGTGCGGCATTGTTTTGCGGATTTGCAATAAACTGTGTCGTCCGAATCAAAATGCTACAGAAATATTTGGGATTCAGTGTGGAATGGAAGTTCCTGGGGGCCTTAGTGATTATGTTTATTATTGTGTGGACAATTTACAATTTGGGTAATATTTTGGCTAATATTCTGGCATTTGTCGTTGCAGCTATTATTACTCTAATTATATTCAAAGAATATATCTTAAAAATGTTAGAAAGCTTGAAAGGAAAAATTCAAAGGTAATAGAATATGCTGAAATGTATTCGATATTCGACGTTCATGTTATCTATATTCTGCCTGATAACTGGAATTACGATGCATGATTATAATTGGATTCTGTTTTGTGATCTTTTCCTTTTAATACAGAACATCATTTTTTCTTTTGAGAGAATAAAAAGCCGCATCCTGTTTTTGGCTTTTCAGGGAACTATGTTTTTGTTTTTGCTTTCAAGGCCAACGATAGGATTTTTGAGAGGAAATAACTGGCAGTATTCTGATGATGGACAAATGATTTTTTCATTGGGTTCCATTGGGATCAGTTTGCTGTTTATGATGTTTGGTGCGATTTGCTGGGAAGAACACAGAGAAAAAACGGTAAGAAAAAATGGTTTGACAAAAAAGAAAAATCCAAATGTGTTTAAAGAAAGATATATAATTATACTGCGTAATGTATCTCTTGTGCTTTATCTGGTCAGTTTTGTATCCTATATGATGATACAGATGGACAAGGTCTTGTTTATGCGAGGAAAGGATTATGTTGACTTTTATACGACTTATGAGTCGAATATGAATTATATTGTGTATCTTCTTTCAAGTTATATGCCGTGTGCGATGGCAATTTATTTGTCAACCATGCCAAAAAAGAAACCTACTTTTTGCGTATTGGCTTTGTTCCTGATTTCGGAAATACCACTGATTGCATTTGGAAAAAGAAGTCAGTTGATGCTGAATACAATTTTTATATTAATGTACTATTTTATCAGGGATTTTAGTGGAGATAAAGAAAAGTGGATTGGCAAAATAGAAAAAATGCTTCTTGTTATATGTATACCACTTTGTATTCTCCTTTTGGGGGCAATGAATTATACACGGTCTGGAAAAGAAGTAACACTTGGGCTGGGTGCCCTTATTGTTGATTTCTTTTTTAAGCAAGGTGTTTCGTTCAATGTATTGAATATTGCCCATGCCGCGATTCCTAACTTGCCTGATAGAGCATTTTCGTTTTATTCTATAGGAAATTTCGTTGATTATATATTGCATGGAACGATAGCTCAAAAATTATTTGGCGCTGTGTCACTTGGAACAGGAAATAATGTTATCAAAGCAACACAAGGTCATGTTTTTGCTCATTGCATGTCTTATGTAACGAGAGGTCAGGAATATTTGGATGGTAATGGATGGGGAAGTTCGTATCTTCTGGAAACATATGTGGATTTTGGGTGGATAGGAGTTATAGTGTATAGTGTTTTGCTTGGCATACTGTTGATTGCGTTGATTGATATCGTGAAGAAGAGAAATCTGCTTAGTGTGATTGCACTGATGAGTCTGATTAATCTTTATTTTACGCCGAGGGGTGGCGCAACAGAATTTTTAGAGGTCTTAATACGACCGAAATTCTGGATGCCTGTGATATTCTGTTATTTTGTGGCGGGACTTTTAACAAGGCATTATTCGTTTAGTTCACTCAAATCTGATGAATATACGATTAAATCTAAAGAACACGCAAGAAAGATGTGCGAGAATTAGTGCGAAAGGAGAAAAAATATGTTTGAACATTTTGGGTTTTTAGATGCAATTGCAGGATTGTGGAGACAAAAGATTAAGATTCTGGTTGCAACAGTATTATGTGCTGTGTTGGGAGTATGTTTTGCATCTGTTATGAATTATAGTCTGGAGGTTTCGGAAGACAAATATCTGTCCTCGGCAACATATTTTGTGGAGTTCCAAGAGGAGGATAAGGAGAATCGTGAAGAAAAAAATGCAGCAACAACACTTAATACTGTGTTGGGGGCAGATTTTTGTATGAAATTTATTACAGATGATGTAATTGACAATTATGGAGAAGAAAATATTAAAAAAGCACTTGCAATGGCTGACGATGAAGAAATCTCTTATGAGACGATTCCAGCATTAGTCAAGCATTCCGTTTTAGTTGACGGTAATTCAGTTAATATTTATCTTAATGCATCGAGTCAGGAGTTCGCAAATGCAGTTATTAATGCATATGATTCTTATGTATCTCATTTCGCAACGGAGATGGGCAATATACGTGTCGTACACTTAGGAGGAGTTCAACAGGGGTATGTTTATGAACAAGAAGGATATAATAAAATAAAATTGGGAATCATTGGAGCAGCAGGTGGATTCGTTCTGAGTTGTATTATAGTCTTTTTCTGGGTGCTGTTTTGCCCGGTAATTAATAGAAAAAGTGATTTCGAAGAATATGGCTTACGAGTGTTTGGAAAGATGTAGGAGGAGTAATCATGGGGAAATATTACCTTACTAAGAAACAGATTGCAGATGAAGAAAAAAAGAGAACCCTTTATAGTGTTTATAATGCATGGAAAGATCATAAATGGAAGAGTATCGGAATAATGACCAGCGGTGATGATAAAGAAAAAAAGCAACATTGTGCGCAGACGCTGACTGAGTTTTTCCGTTCCAATGGAGTTAATGTAGAATTCTTAAGCGAAGAAGAAATTACTGTAGAAGAAATTTCAGTGAAAGAAGCAGAGGTTGTGATCCTGGATTTAATGCCGGCAAATCGTTTTGCAGTTGGGATGGAATGGGCCAAAAAATGTGATGCAGTTATTCTTGTGGAGACATGTGGACGGAGCAAATATAAGGATTTTGAATTAAATTTGAAAATTTTAAGAGAAAACAATGTCAATATTGAAGGAGTTATTCTCTAAATTCAGGAAGAAGGATTAGGGCAAGTATATTATGAAAGTGCTGATGGGATATTTGGCAACAGAATTAAGAGGTGGACAAAAATTTCAGTTAGATTTTTCCAAACATTTTGATACGATTCAAGTAGGGTTTTTGTCTTCCAATGTAACAATTAAATATGAGAACTTAGTAAAAAAAATAGGGCCGATACATCTCATACCTCCAACGAGAAAATTTTTTGCCAGACTTAAAACACTGAGAAGGCTTGCTGATGAATATGAGATAATATACTTGAATAAGACAACTCTGAATCCATTTGAGTTTGTTCTTGTAAAAATGGCTGGATTTAAGTATGTGGTAATTCATTCACATTCAATCGGTAAAGATTGTAAGAATCCATATGTAAAAGCAGGATATTACTTTCTACATTATATGAGTAGACCATTGGTCGGTAAAATCGCGGATAAAATGTATGCATGCTCTGAAGAGGCGGGCGAATGGCTGTTCGGCAAGCAATTTAAAAAATTTGGAAAAGTGATTCCTAATGGAATAGATGCACAATTATTCCGGTATGATGAAGAGAAAAGAAATAAAATCCGGGAAAAAATGAAGATTGAAGGGTCATGCATTTTCCATGCAGGAGCTTTTTCAGCCGTAAAGAACCAAGGGTATTTAATTGGGGCTTTTGCACATTTTCATAAACTGCATCCAGACAGTATACTCATGTTTGCCGGGCAGGGCGAATTGATGGAACAGGCAAAAGAGAGGACAAGAAGTTTAGGGATTGAAAATAGTGTTATGTTCTTGGGACAGAGAAATGATGTGGCAGATTTGATGCAGGCAGCAGACTTATTTGTATTGCCGTCCTTACTAGAAGGTCTTCCTTTTGTTGCAATGGAAGCACAGGCAGCTGGTTTACCGTGTATAATCACTGCAAGAGCATCCGAAAAAGTAAAAATAACGAATCTTTGTCAGTTTTTTGATATCAGCAAAAGAGAGGAAGAACTGTCAGCTGCTATGGAAAAGCAATTAGAGCTCGGGCGAAGAGATACTATGTCAGAAATCAGGGATGCTGGATTCGATTTGAAAAGATGTGCAGAAGAGTTGGAAACAGAACTTATTAATCTGGTAAAGTAATGTACAACTTAGAAAGAGTAAGGATGGATAAAGATATGGAAGAAAAAAAGAAGTGCAATTGGTATAAATTTAGAAAAGCAGTGTTGTTAATATTGGATATAATTATTATCAATATGAGTTCGTTCCTTGCAGTATGGATCAGGTTTAATTTAAAATTTGAAGAAATAGAGGTGTCGATCTGGAGATCTGTCACCAGTCTGGCACTTGTTAACACAGCTTTGACAATTGCAATTTTTATGGCCTGCAGACTTTATAAGACATTGTGGAGATTTGCAAGTATTAAAGAACTAATATATATAATAGAAGCAGTTGCGGGGTCAGTTCTTGTAAACGTATTTTTATATTTTTTTACCTATAAACCTATTTGCAGAAGTTATTTCCTTCTTTATGGGACGAGTTTGTTTCTGCTTACCTGCATTAGTCGTTTTTCTTATCGCTTAATCAGACTGCTTTATCAGGGCAATGTGCATGGCAGACATATGCGAAATACCATGATTATTGGTGCTGGCGAAGCCTGCAATGTGGTGATGAAGGAATTAGAATTTAGTTCGGAACTGGATGCCAGAATCTGGTGTATTATTGATGATGATGCCAGAAAACATGGTACCTATATTCATGGTGTGAAAGTGGTCGGCGGAAGAGATAAAATTCTTGAATATGCAAAAAAGTATTCGATTAATGAGATTATTGTTGCCATTCCAAGTGCGACAAAAAAAGAACAAAGAAGAATACTGGATATCTGTCAACAGGTTCCAAAATGTGATCTGAAAATTCTACCGGGAGTTTACCAGCTTGTGAATGGGGAAGTTAGTGTATCGAAACTTCGCAATGTTGAAATCGAGGATCTTCTTGGAAGAGATCCGATTAAAATCACTACAGAAAAAATTGGTCGTTATGTTTCGGATAAGGTTGTTCTTGTAACTGGCGGAGGAGGAAGTATAGGAAGTGAGCTTTGCAGACAGATTGCAGCAAACGGAGTGCGTCAGTTAATTATTTTTGATATATATGAGAATAATGCTTATGATATTCAACAGGAATTAAAACAAAAGTATCCGAATCTTGATTTGGTGGTATTGATTGGATCGGTACGAAATGGAAGAAAAGTAGATAGTGTTTTTGCACAGTACCGTCCGGATATTGTTTATCATGCAGCAGCACATAAGCATGTGCCGTTGATGGAGGACAGTCCGAATGAAGCTATAAAGAATAATGTTTTCGGAACCTATAAGGTTGCTCTGGCAGCGGATAAATATGGTGTTAGTAAGTTTGTATTGATTTCGACTGATAAAGCAGTAAACCCGACTAATATCATGGGTGCATCAAAGCGTATGTGTGAGATGATCATTCAGGTCTTTAATAATCGCTCCAAAACAGAATATGTTGCGGTACGGTTCGGGAATGTACTGGGAAGTAATGGCAGTGTAATTCCACTTTTTAAAAAACAGATAGAAGCGGGTGGACCGGTAACAGTAACACACCCGGATATCATTCGTTATTTTATGACGATACCAGAGGCTGTGTCTTTGGTGCTTCAAGCGGGATCCAGTGCAAAAGGGGGAGAAATCTTTGTGCTTGATATGGGACAGCCGGTTAAGATAGCAGATTTGGCAAGGAATCTGATCCGTTTGTCTGGATATAAAGAAGATGTAGATATTGAGATAAAATATACGGGTCTTCGCCCGGGAGAAAAGTTATACGAAGAACTTCTGATGGCCGAAGAAGGCCTGGAAAGCACAGAAAATGAATTGATTCATATAGGTAAACCAATTGAATTTGATGAAGATGAATTTTTAAAAGATCTGGAAAACTTATATAAAGCAGCATATGCGGAAACAGATCATATGAAGCGTATTGTAAAGAAGATTATTCCGACTTATCATTTGCGAGAGGCAGATATTATTAGAGATAGGAAGATACAAGAGTCATGGAAAAAAGATTTTCCGGATGCAAGTTCCAATCTGCCAAGTGCTTTTTTGAATAGAGGGATTGCGGATAAAGACGTTTAAAGAACTGGAAAAGGAATTTAGGCGAGGGTGAAAGGAGATAGTTGTTTTGGATACTTTATTTATCGTTATGCCAGCGTATAACGAGGAAGAAAATATAGAAAATGTGGTAAGACATTGGTATCCATTATTGCAAGAGAAGGACGAGAATTCCAGACTGGTAATTGCAGACAGTGGAAGTGTCGATAAGACTCATGATAAGCTGATACAACTAATGGCAGAATTCCCAAAACTGGAGGTTCTGTCAAATACGGAGAAACAGCACGGGCCTAAAGTGATTGCACTTTATGATTATGCAGTAAAACAAGGAGCAACCTATATTTTTCAAACAGATTCTGATGGGCAGACAAATCCAGAGGAATTCCCCGTTTTTTGGGAATTACGTAATGAATATGACGGCATTTTTGGACTGCGTAATGCCAGGGGAGATGGAAAGATCCGTGCGGGAGTTGAAATGGTGGTCTGTATGTTGCTCAGATTGTATTTTGGGGTTAGGATTCCGGATGCAAATGCACCGTTCAGGCTCATGAGGTCAGATACAGTAAAAAAATATTTATATAGAATGCCGTATGACTACAATCTCCCCAATATTATGATGACCACATATTTCGTATATTACAAGGAAAGATCATTATTTAAGAATATCTCTTTTAAACCTAGGCAAGGCGGAACAAATTCTATAGACATTCCAAAGATTATCAGAATCGGATGGAAAGCTCTTGGGGATTTTAAGGAGCTTAAGAAAGGAATGAAGTAGGGTGAATATAAAGCGAATATGTGAAAAGAATAAAGATGTTATTTTTTATCTATTTTTTGGTGTATGTACAACTTTAGTGAATGTGATCGCATATTGGGGTGTAGCCCATCTGCTCAGGATGCAGGTGATGCCCAGTACAGGCATTGCTTGGGTGCTTGCAGTTCTTTTTGCATATGTGACGAATCGAAAATGGGTCTTTCATAGTACGGCAGTTGAGACTAAAGAAATAATCCAAGAGTGTTTGTCTTTTTTTATATGCAGGATTGCAACGGGAGTGATGGATTGGCTGTGCATGTTTATACTGGTAGAAAAACTTGCATTTAACGATGTTGTAGTGAAATTAGGTGCAAATGCTCTGGTAATTGTCTTTAATTATCTGGCAAGTAAAATGGTGATTTTCAAGAAATGAAGGATAGGGTATGGAGAATAGGCGGCAAAAAAAAGCACGGATTCAGAAAGTAACGATTGCTTTGTTTTTAGCAGTGATGGCATTTGTTTTTCTATTGAATAGTCCATTGCATCCGTGGATACAATCAGATGCCAATACAGATTCCAGTGTATTTCAGACGATTGCCTTGATGATGCGGAAGGGATATATGCCATATAGGGATTCCTTTGATCATAAAGGCCCTTTATTATATATTCTGAATTATTTGGGACAGAATATCAGTGCGTACAACGGAATATGGTTTGTCGAGTTCGTATCATTATGTATTACATTTGGGGTATTGTACGAGGTTGCGAAAATTGCAAAAATCAGCGATGCGCAGGCACTGATTGCTGAGTTTACAGGGATTTCACTGTTATTCCATTATTTTGAAGGAGGAAATTTAACAGAGGAGTTTGCATTGCCGTTCATTTCGATAGGTATCTATATTTTCCTGGATTATTTTATAAACCAGAAAATCAACAAAATGCGTCTTATGCTATGTGGTTTTTGTCTGGCAGGAGTCAGCCTGTTACGGGCGAATATGATAGGAGTATGGATTGTTTTTTGTATCGCTGTTTTTATAATGTGTATTGCAACGAAGAACTTTATTAGAATTTGTCAATTCGTAATTTGGTTTACAATTGGATTTGCGTTACTTTTTTTGCCGATTATGATATGGTTGGCAGTCCGTGGGGCGTTCAGTGAGTTTCTGTTTGATTATATAAAATTCAATAGTATATATGTTTCGACAGAAGGGGGAAAAGCACTGTTTGCCGAAAAGTGGAATACATTTTTTGCGTTTGGTAATTCGTGGGTATATACATTTGCTTTCATTTGTACGATATATTTGGGAGTCAAAAGAAATAGATTTTTTCATGGAGTTTATCTTTGCAATCTGTTGTTAAATCTTGGATTGATTGCAATGTCGGGATTGGTTTATAATCATTATGGGATGGTGCTCATTCCGTTGGTTGTATTTCCGGTTGCAGAAATTTTTGAGTATTGTAATGAGAATTCAGGAGAACTGGTGTCATTTGGTTTTATGGCGTTCTTACTGTGTAATGTGATTGTCGGACAGTGGGAAAATAACGCATCTGGAATTATTCGCATTTATGATGACCGGAAAACGGATCATTTTTCGGAAGAAATCAGGGCGATAAGTCAGGAGGTGCAGAAGCATACGTCGGAGGAGGATAAGATCTCGGTATACGGCAACTGGGATCTGGTCTATATTATTAGTGAGAGAGAACATGCAACCAGATATTCATATCAATTTCCAATTGGTGTGGCACTCCCGGATATTATGGAATCCTATTATAATGAAATAGAGGAAGAGCAGCCGAAAGTGATCGTGATCCAAAAAGGATTTTTTGATGAAAAGATGGAACAATTCCTTGAAAAATATCAATATGAAAATGTATGGTCGGCAGATGCGGCAGCTCCACAGAACAGTCATATGGTTTTTGAAAAATAAATAAAAACTAAAAGTAAAAGGGTATCCATTTAGATGGATATCCTTTTGTTTACTTCAGATAGAAATATCAGAATAAATGTTTTACAAATATATAATTCAATGCTATAATTTTCTTAAGAAAACATTAATACGCAATTGCAGTATAAAATGAGGAGGTATGAAAATGAAAAAACGGCTTATTGCAATTTTGAGTATTATGGCATTGTGCACAACATCTGCAATGCCGGTATTGGCAGCTGAAAACACAGATGTTGTCACAGTGGCTGAGGAGGAAATTCCTGAACAGAATGAGTCGGAAGAACAACTAGAAGAGAACGTAGAAGAAGTTGTTCCGGAAGACAAGAAAGAGGAGGTGACGGTACCCGAGGAGAACACTCAGGAAGAGCAGGCAGAGGAGAAAGAAATTTCTGAAGAAACATCTGATGAAGAAGTAGTTATTGAAGAGAATGAAGAGCAGAAAACCGTGCAGTCTTCTCAGGATATTCCAGAAAATGGATGGTATGAGGATGAGTCGGGATATCGCTATTATTATGTGAATGGCGAAAAGCTTGAAAACAGAGTTTATCAAATCGAGAATGTTTGGTACTATTTTGACTGGGATGGCATCCTTCTGGTGGATGATGGACGTTACGTAGATATAGAGGATACTGAACAGTATGGATATTTAAAAGCTGACAGTGAAGGAAAACTGATTTGTGGATGGTACTCTGATCAGGAAGAAAAGTATTATTATGGGGACAACTTCTTACGTTATGAAGATAAAATCTTGTCTGAAGAAGATGTAATGTATTATTTTGATAGAGAAGGGAAACTTGTTACAAATGACAGAGTGTATGTAGATGGTGTTCTTTATGTAGCTGATGCAGAGGGTGTATTAACTATCTCTGACGCAAGGCTTCAGGGATGGGAGAAAATGAGTGGCAATTGGTACTACTATGAGGATGGAAAACCTGTCCAGGGATGCTTTAAGGAAATCGGAGGAAAAACCTATTATTTCGATTATGATGGTGTAATGCAGACCGGTGTTTTCAGGGTAGGCTATTATGATGAAGAAAAAGAAGAATGGATTGAGGGTTACTATTTAGCAGATAAATCCGGGGCGGTATATCAGAATAATATGTGGGTTGAACAGGATGGTGCATGGTATTATCTGGATAAGGATTATCATGTGATTTGCGATCAGTTTTACCCAATCAATGGAAAAACCTATTATTTCGATTATGATGGTGTAATGCAGACCGGTGTTTTCAGGGTAGGCTATTATGATGAAGAAAAAGAAGAATGGATTGAGAATTCTTATTTAGCAAAGGCATCCGGCGTTGTGTATCGAGAGAACATGTGGGTTGAACAGGATGGTGCATGGTATTATCTGGACAAGGAGTATCATGTGATTTGCGATCAGTTATACCCAATCAATGGAAAAACCTATTATTTCGATTATGACGGTGTAATGCAGACAGGACGCTTTTCAGCCTGGGATTATGATGAGGATAAAACGGTATTTTATCTTGCTGACTCATCTGGTGTAGTGTATAAAGATAATAGCTGGCATAAATTGGGAAGTAAATGGGTTTATGTACAGGCAAACGGAAAGCTGTATACAGACGGAAAATATGATATTAATAACAAAACCTATATTTTTGACTATGAGGGTACTTTGCAGACAGGTAAAGTCTGGTATGAAAATGAAGATAAAGAATTTGAATATTACGGAACAGATTCCAATGGTGCAGTGGTAAAGAATAACTGGGTTCAGGCTGGTCTTAACTGGTATTATACGGATAAGGATGGCAAAATACTAATTAATCAATGGCTTCTGAATAAATATTACTTTGATGCTTCCGGATGTATGGTAGTTGGCCTACAGAATATCGATGGGCTTCTTTATTCTTTCTCAGATAATGGAGTACTTCTTGAAAAACTTGGGAAAAAATCCGGCTGGCAGCTTGTTGACGGAGCATGGTGTTATTGGGATGAGAAAGGCCAACTGTATAATGGCTGGCTGAATGGTACATATTATCTGAACAAAGGAGTTATGGTAACAAATCAACGTGTTCAAAGTCAGGATGGGAAGCATTATTCTTACATGAACTATAAAGGTAAAGTAATAAAAGGCTGGGATAAGACATCTTGGGGTGATTGGATTTACGCAGATGCTAAGGGAAATCTGGCAGAAGGATGGCTCAAAGTCGAAGGAAAGTGGTACTATTTTGATGAACGTTTAGATAATACCATGGCCACCTATCCTGTTGTTGAGGAAGGTGTGTTATACGATATCAAATATGACGGCACTTATCTTGGCGCAGTGACTGGAAAGAAAGAATGGAAGAAAACCAGTCATGGAACATGGTATTATTTCAATGAAGATGGTTCCTTAAACCAGGAACGGAAAAAAGTAATTAATGGAGTTACCTATTATTTCTGGTATGATGGTGAAATGGTAGCAGACACCATGTATTATGATGACGAAAAAGGGGAGTACTTCTACATTAACACTTCTGGAAAAAGAGAAAGCATCGCGAATGGATGGAAGAAAATCAATGACAGATGGTATTATTATAAGGATAGTAAATCGATTACTGGTTTACAGACGATTGGAGGAAAGCAGTATTACTTCTATAGCAATGGTGAAATGGCTACTGGATGTTTCTGGGTGAATGAACAGGATAAATTCAGATTTGCAGGCAGCGATGGTGTATTGAGGAATGTGACAACCGGTTGGTACGATACTGTTAATTATGCAAATAAAAAAGTATGGTATTATTTTGAAAATGGTGATCCTGTAAAGGGCTTAAAAGTCATTGGCGGAAAGAACTATTTCCTTTACGGTGATGGAGAGATGGCTACTGGAGTTACGTCAATGGATTATGGTGCACACTATTTATTTGATGCGAATGGAGTATTGGTAAAGAATGCCTGGGCAAAAGTAGACGGAATCTGGTATTACGCTGGTTCCACTGGCCGCGTATATACCGGAGAAAGAACGATCAACGGTAAAACATACTGGTTTACAAATTGGGGTGAGTGGGTTAAATAACCATAATCAGTTAATGCTTTAAAAAATTATTTTTAGTAAAAGAGGCGCTCTATGGCGGAAGGCCATAGGGCGCTGCCTGTTTTGGATAGGAAGGATGATGGGAATGAAAGGTAAAGTGGAAAAGAAAATGGGTTTGTTTCTGCTCTGTTGCCTGTGTGTGGATATCATGAATGTCAGTTCTGTTTATGGCGCAGAAAATGGAGAATTATTCGATCATACTTCAGAAGTCCGTACGGAGGAATCCATTGAGAAAGGATTTCCGAGTGGGCTGGAGCTTTCTATTGAGAGTAAAACATTGTTAGTGGGTGATGTACTTCAAATAGGGATCGTTGCGGAAAATGCATTGAATTATGAAATTGTTGTCTGCGATACAGAAACTACAGAGAACGTATATGTTTTCGGAACTGATAAAGGGGGAGTATATCCGTGGGAGCTGGAGCAGGAAGGAAGGTTCACCATCTTTTTCCGTGCAAGTAATGAATTTGGGACGGCAGAAAGCCAGAAGTATTATATGCATGTAGTTGAAACCAGAGGAACATGGGTACAGTTTGAAAGAAAATGGAAGTATGAACTTCCGAGAAATAACTACGCTGCGGATACCATATTAAAGATTGATGGGAAATACTATAGTTTTGATGAACAGGGGTATATGGAGACTGGATGGAAATATGTGAATCATAAATGGTATTATTATCGAGACACAGGTGCCAGAGCCATTGGATGGGAGATGATTGACGGAAAATGGTATTACCTGAATGAAAAAGGGGATATGTTAACAGGGTGGAAACAATATAACAAAGACTGGTATTATCTGAAACCTTCCGGAGCAATGGCAACAGGCTGGGAACAAGTGAATGGAGTATGGTACTGGTTTGATACATCTGGAAAGATGGTGACCGGATGGAAAAAGATCGGGGGAGAATGGTATTATTTCTCTGGAAGCGGAGCGATGCAATCCAATACCTGGATTGAAAATTATTATCTCGGTTCCAGTGGAGCCATGTTGACGAATACTTGGGTAGGAAATTATTATGTTGATAACGATGGACTTTGGGTCAAAGATATGAAACCACATAAATAATTTGTTAATAAAAAAGAAATAAAATATAAAAAAATGTAATAAAGAATTAAGAAATGATAGATTCCCGATAGTTTTTATGCTATAATTTTCCTCGTGGCAAATGAAGAATAGAATATTTGACAGTTTGTCAGATTAGATTCAGTAGAGGAAAATGGGATGAAAAGAAATATCAAAGTATTCATATTGTGTATAATTATGACAGTATTGACGTTTCTGAAAGAAGATACTGTATATGCAGAAAGTACTGATAATATGAATGTAGAATTAATGCAATCGGAGAATGGTGGAGAATCTGAAAATAAAGAAGGTTTGCAAATTGGAGAGAACATTGACAAAGAGACTGAAGTTGAGAAAAATGGATTTGTGGAAATAGAGGAACAACTATATTTTTATCTCGACAACGAAATGCAGACTGGAATGTTGCAGATTCAAGGGAATATCTATTATTTCATGGAAGATGGTTCGCTGTATACCGAAACGGGATGGACATTTCTGGATAATGACTGGTACTATTTTGACATGGATCATACTGCACATAGAGAATGGCTTCGTTGGAATAATAAATGGTATTATATGGATGAAGACGGAGTTATGCAGACGGGTATCCTGACAATACAAGGGAATAAATACTATTTAAAGAGTGGTGGTGCCATGGCTCTTGGATGGGAATGGGTCGACGACGGCTGGTATCATTTCAGCAAATCAGGGAGTGCTTGCCTCGGATGGGAATTGATCAATGGTGCCTGGTATTATTTTGACCATGAAGGGGTTATGCAGACAGGAATGCAGTGTATTGGAAACAAGAAATATTATCTGGATTCCAATGGGAAAATGGCTTATGGTTGGATCTGTCTGGATAATAACTGGTATTACTTTGGAGTATCCGGAGCAGCACAGCAGGGATGGATAAAGATTTCTGACAAATGGTATTATATGGATGCAGAAGGCATTATGCAGATTGGCTGGATATTTGTTGACGGTGAATGGTATTATCTGAGCGATAGTGGTGCAATGCAGACTGGAATGCAATTTATAAATGGAAAATGGTATCTCTTGTCAAAAAGTGGCAGATGGTTACCGGAGATGCAGGAGAAGTTTGAAGAGATTAAAACATATACATACGTTCCATATGTATATGGGGGGTCTTCAACCTCTGGCTGGGATTGTAGTGGCTTTGTACAATATGCGATGAAGCAGTTAGGAGTTTCACTTCCACGATGCTCAGCAGATCAGGCTACGTGTGGCAGCAGTGTGGATATTTTGGATAGGAGCAGCTGGCGTCCGGGTGATTTGATATTCTATGAGAGAAATGGAAAAGTGGGGCATGCAGCTTTGTATTTGGGTGACGGACTTATGATGCATGCATTAAATCCCAAAAAAGGAACATATATTACGACTGTTGATGAATATAACAGAATTGAGAAAGTGAATAAACTCGCGTATGTGAAACGGGTTTTGTGAAAAGATGCTTTTCAGTTCTAATGCAAGGAGGAGTCTCGAAAATGACTGATAGGTCAGTTGTGGAGCGAGGCTCCTTTTTGTATTTTCTAATTTGATATTACAAACGATTTTTCCATCATTACTTTTAAAAAAAACTCTTGAAATACAGGAAGTAAAGTGTTAATATAACCATAAAAAGTTCATAAAATAAAAAAAGGAGAATTACATGAACATACAAGGATTTGATTTGATGAACGCGCTGAAAGAGAATAGTTATAGTAATCAGAGAATACTGGCCAGTGAGACAGGATATTCATTAGGGAAGGTGAACTCTTCCATTAAAGAATTGTGTGAAGAAGGTTTTTTGGATAAAGGCTTAAAACTTACAGAGAAAGCAGAGCATTTGTTTGCTGAAGGAAAACCGAAACGGGCAATTATCCTTGCTGCAGGGATGGGGATGCGTATGATACCGATTAATGTACAAGTGCCAAAGGGAATCCTGGAAGTGAAGGGAGAACCACTAATCGAAAGAATCATAAAACAGCTTCAAGAAGTTCAGATTACAGAAATAAAAGTAGTAGTTGGATTTATGAAGGAACAATATGAGTATTTGATTGATAAATATGGAGTTGAACTGGTATATAATAAGCATTATGCAGACAAGAACAATTTATATTCGCTGGCAAAAGTAAGCAGTTCACTTGATAACGCGTATATTGTTCCATGTGATATCTGGTGTAAAACGAATCCGTTTCATAATAACGAGTTGTATTCGTGGTATATGGTGAGTGAGCAGGAGGACGTAGAAAGTACTGTAAAGGTAAATCGGAAACGGGAACTGAAATGTGTAAGTGAAGAAGAAAATGGAAACCGGATGATCGGTATTGCTTATGTCTGTGGTGAGGAAGCGGTGCATTTGAAGAAGCGGATCCAGGAAATGCTGGAAAGCCGTAAATATCAGCATTCATTTTGGGAAGAGGCGGCTGTACAGGATAATAAAATGATTTTGCTTCCTAAAGTTGTACCTTCAGGAACTGTAGCTGAGATTAATACATTGGAAGAACTGAGAGATTTGGATGGGAACTCGAATCAGTTAAATTCGGAATTGCTGGATATTGTGGCGGATACTCTGCAATGTGAATTGAAAGATATCGTGGAAATTGAAGCCCTGAAAAAAGGAATGACCAACCGTTCTTTCCGATTTCGATGTAAGGATAAGAGATACATTATGAGAATTCCGGGGGAAGGAACCGGTAAGATGATCAATCGCAGACAGGAGTATGACGTATATCGTGTAGTAGGGGAAAAAGGGATTTGCGAGCCAATCTGCTATATGAATCCGGAGAATGGATATAAAATAACAGAGTTTTTGGAGGATGCAAGAGTATGTGACCCGGAAAGCCCGGATGATGTCAAAAAATGTATGGCATATCTGCGAAAAATGCATTGTGAGAAAATAGAGGTTGACCATACCTTTGATATCTTTAAACAGATCGAGCTGTATGAATCATATCGGATGGGTGAGGCATCGATTTATCGTGATTATGAGGAAACCAAGAAGAAGATGTATGAACTGAAACAGTACATTGATGTACAAGGGAAGGATTGGACTTTAACACATATTGATGCAGTACCGGATAATTTCCTGCTTGTTCATGATCGGGTGTATCTGATTGACTGGGAATATGCAGGTATGCAGGATCCTCATGTGGATATCGCAATGTTTGCAATATATGCAATGTATGACAGAGAGAAAGTTGAAGAATTAATTGATGCCTACTTTGAATATAATTGTCCGGAGCAGGTGAGGACAAAAATCTACTGTTATATTGCTGTGTGTGGCTTTTTGTGGAGTAACTGGTGTGAATATAAGAGGATTTGCGGAGTTGAATTTGGAGAATACTCGTTGAGGCAATATCGTTATGCAAAAGAATATTATAAAATTGTGAAAGAGAGAATAGAGAATGAATAGAAATGCGATCATCATGGCTGCGGGGATGTCAACGAGGTTTGTCCCACTATCAATGGAAACTCCCAAGGCGCTTTTACGAGTGAAAGGAGAGATCCTCATTGAAAGGCAGATAGAGCAGCTACATGAAGCCGGTATCCGGGAAATTGTAGTTGTGGTGGGATATTTAAAAGAGAAGTTTCAGTATTTAGAAGAGAAATACGGTGTGATTTTAGTTGAGAATAGTTTGTTCAGAACCAAGAACAACCATTCTACGCTGTATGTTGCAAGGAAATATTTAAAGAATACTTTTATTTGCAGTGGAGACAATTATTTTACTGAAAATGTTTTTTTGGAAGAAACCACAGAAGCGTACTATGCATCAGTCTTTGAAGCGGGCACTACGGATGAATGGTGTCTGGATGTGGATACGGATGGAAGAATTACACAAGTTCAAATAGGTGGAAAAGATTCTTGGGTTATGAAAGGTCACGTATATTTTAATGAAGAATTTTCCAGAAAAATAATACCTTATCTTTCAGAGGCGTATTCGAATGAAGAAAAGAGTGATCTATACTGGGAAGAGATTTTTATGGAACATCTGGCTGAGATGAAAATGTATATTCATAAATATTCCGCGGGAATCATTGAGGAATTCGACAGCATAGAAGAGTTGAGAGATTTCGACCAGACGTATGTACTGCATTCCGGAAATAAGGTTTTGGAGGAAATATGTGAAAAACTGAATTGTCAGGAAAATGAGATTGTGGAAATTCGCCCTATCAAAAAAGAGGGAGAAGTATCTGGATTTGAGTTTTCTTATCAATATCAGAAATATAGCTATCTATTTTGCGAGGGCCTTGGAATAACAGAGGGAGGTAATTAAATGAAGAATAAAGTATTTATCAAAGATGAAAATAAAAAAATTGACTGGATGATTACATTGCTGCCGATGGGGATTATTGTTGCATTAAGTATTTTGTTTTTCTTTTTGCCGGAGCAGTCTAATGTTGTGTTAAGTCAAATCAGGTATGTGCTTGGAGATACATTTGGTACATATTATCTAGTAATTGGTTTGGGAGTTTTCCTGCTGTCAATGTATATTGCTTTGTCAAAATATGGGGACATTGTTCTTGGAGATCAGAGTGAAAAACCGAAGTATTCATTTTTTGAATGGGGTTCCATGATGTTTACTGCTGGTCTGGCGGCAGATATTCTGTTCTATTCGTTTTCAGAATGGATACTGTATGCGACTGATCCGCATATTGCGGAATTGGGAAGCGTAGAGGAATGGTCAAGTGTTTATCCTATTTTTCACTGGAGTCTGATTCCATGGGGATTTTATCTGGTTCTTGCGGTGGCGTTCGGGTTTATGCTTCACGTCCGCAAAAGGGACCGTCAGAAGTATTCTGAAGCCTGCCGCCCTGTTTTGGGAAAATATACAGATGGAATTTGTGGAAGAATCATAGACTTACTTGCTGTTTTTGCTTTGCTGGCTGGAACAGCCACGACATTCAGTTTGGCGACACCGCTTATGGCAAGTGTGATTAATGAACTGTTTCATGTAGAGTTAAACAGAAATGCAATCACGATCATTATTTTAATCGTGACCTGTATTATTTATACCTATTCACTGCTGCATGGATTTAAGGGAATAAGTTTACTGGCAAAATCATGTATTTATATGTTTTTTGCTTTGCTGGCATTTGTTCTTCTGTTCGGGGGAGAAGCCAGATATATTATTGAAACCGGCTTTTCTGCTTTAGGAAGAATGATACAGAATTTCTTTGAACTTGCAACGTTTACGGATCCTCAGCGAACAACTTCATTTCCGCAGAATTGGACGATTTTTTATTGGGCATACTGGATGGTCTGGTGTGTGGCAGCACCATTTTTTATAGGTAACATTTCCAGGGGAAGAACTGTGCGGCAGACCATTCTGGGAGGATATGGATTTGGTGTGGGATCAACAATAATCAGTTTTATAATACTGGGAAATTATTCTCTGGGAAAGCAGATGTCGGGAACAGTTGATTATATTGGACTATACCAGGAGACAGGAGATTTATATCAGGTGATTATCTCGATTATAAAGACATTGCCGTGCGCACCGTTTGTATTATTACTTCTCCTGCTTACCATGGTGGCATTTTATGCAACATCTTTTGATTCGATTGCGTTAATTGCCTCTTGCTACAGCTATCATCGCCTGGAAGAAAACGAGTCACCACATAAACTGGTTCAATTGATGTGGTGCGTGCTGTTGATTTTACTCCCGATTGCACTGGTGTTTTCCGAGAGCTCAATGAGCAATCTCCAATCGGTCAGCATTATCGCAGCATTCCCGATTGGGGCAGTCATTGTTTTGATCACTGTGAGCTTTATGAAGGATGCTTCGCGGTTTATGAAGGAAAATAAATAGCCTGCAAATAAAATCAGGTTTGGTCTGATGAAAATCTTGATTGGATTACGTGTGTATTTATGATATAATTTAATTAGATAACAGAAAAGATGCATTACGTGATTCGGCATGATTTTAAGGAGGAAAGAGGATGAAAAAAGGATTATTGATGCTGCTGATAGCAGGAAGTATTTTTTTGACGGGTAATAGCCAAATGTTTTCTTCTGAGTCTGTTGTGTGTGCGGCAGAACAGGATACCGAAACTGGGACTATATTTACCGAGGTTTACGTTAACCCCGTTTATGAGGATGTCTTTCCTGATGATGATCCGTTTTACACCCCTTCAAATGGTATTTCACTTTTTTCTGAACCGGAATATGAAACAAAAGACGAGAATATTGTGAACCAGATCAGACAGGGAATGAAAAATCGGCAGAATACCATCAAATTGTATTATGCTTCGGAAATAGCGTATGATAGCAGCTGGGTTAATAAATGGGTTGAACTTGCTTTAGAAGAGACAGAGGATCCACATGAGGGGGATTATCTCAGGTGGAATTATGGACGGTACCAGATTAATGGAGAATATACCCAGTATGACGGGATTTACTATTATAATTTTGAAATGAATGTTCAGTATTACACTACAGCAAAACAGGAAAAGGAATTGGATACAGCCATAGAGGAACAGATTATAGGGCTCGGTTTGAATGATCCGGATATTTCTGATTACGAAAAAGTCAGGAAAGTATATGATTTTATATGTACGAATATTTCTTATGATTACGAAAATTTAAATGATGATTCCTATTTTTTGAAGTTTACAGCTTATGCAGCGCTGATAAATAAAAAAGCGGTATGCCAGGGGTATTCAGCATTAATGTACAGGATGCTTGAGGATGTCGGAGTAGATACGCGAATGATTTATGGTATCGGTAATGGTGGCGCACATGGATGGAATATGACAAATATTGGGGTAAAATATTATTTCCTTGATGCTACATGGGATGCAGGACAGAGTGAATATAGATACTTCCTTAAAGGGAAAAATAATTTTTCGGATCATGAAATTGACAGCGAGATGGACAGTACCTTGGATGTTTATCCTTTATCTGGTAATGATTATTCTGTAACAAAGATTAAACTGGATCAGTTCAATTTGGAATTGTCACCAAAGCAAAGTGTGAAACTGAAGCTTACAATACTGCCTGATGGAACAGGCGCAGGTGAGACGATTCTGTGGAGCAGTAGTGACAATAATAAAGTCAGTATTGACCAAAAGGGAAATGTAACTGCGATCGCACCGGGAACAGCTGTTATTACGGCAAAAGCTGCGGGAAGAATTGCAACATGTGATGTAACCGTGACTGAAGAATCTGAATTGCCCTCTGGTCAGTGGATACAGAATTCCAAGGGATGGTGGTATCGAAATCCAGATGGAAGTTATCCGAGTAATGGTTGGAGCAAAATTGAGGAAAAATGGTACTATTTTGATGCTCAGGGTTACCGTGTAACAGGCTGGAAAAAAATCAGTGAAAAATGGTATTACTTAGATCCGAAAACGGGAATTATGCAGACGGGCTGGATTAAGGTAGGCGGTAAAATCTATTATATGTCATCCAGTGGAGTTATGAAGACGGGCTGGGAGACCATCAATGATGAATGGTATTATTTCAATTCATCAGGAGCGCGTGAAAACGGATGGATCAATATAGGAAATAAATGGTATTATATGGATCCGGAAACGGGGATCATGCAGACGGGCTGGATCAAGGTGGGGGGTAAATCCTACTATATGTCATCCAGTGGGACTATGCAGACGGGCTGGATGTCTATAGAGAATAAATGGTATTATTTGAACTCATCAGGAACACGTGCAAGTGGCTGGGTGAAAGTTGGTAATAAATGGTATTATATGGATCCTGAAACAGGAATTATGTATGCGGATCAATGGCTTAGCGATACATATTATTTGTCATCCAGTGGGGTAATGGCAATTGGATGGGAGCAAATAGACAATATCTGGTATTATTTTAATTATAATGGAAATAAAGTACGGAACAGTTGGGTAGGAAATTATTATCTGAAAGCCGATGGAAGCATGGCTGTAAATGAATGGGTAGATGGTACCCGCTATTTTGTGGATGAGAATGGAGTATGGGTACCAAATAAAGTAAAGTGATAAATGTTGAAAAATAATGATAGGAGATTATAAATGAATAAAAAGAAAATCATTTCTATGATTGTATCTATTATTTTGATAACAAGTAATTTTACAGTATTTGCAAGTAATAGAACGAACGAGGCAAGCCCAATTGAGACAAAAGCAGGATGGAAAAGATCTGATAATGACTGGTATTATTTTACTGATTCGGGTAAGATGGCCATTGGATGGATACAAGTAAATGGTTATTGGTATTATCTTGATTCAAATGGAAAAATGCAGACGGGCTGGCAGAATATTGATAGCTGTTGGTATTATCTGTCAAATTCAGGAGCCATGCAGACTGATTGGCTGCTTTCGGGAAATAAATGGTATTATTTGAAGAAAAGCGGCAGAATGGCAATCGGATGGGAAAAAATTGGAAGTAAATGGTACTATCTTAAAGAATCCGGCGCGATGGCCTTAGGGTGGGAAAAAATTGGCGGCCGTTGGTATTATTTCTCAGACTCGGGGGCTATGCAAACCGGCTGGCTTCTCTGGAAAAATAATTGGTATTATTTTTGTGACGATGGGAAGATGGCGTTAGGATGGGAAAAGGCAGGAAGCGACTGGTATTATTTGAATGAAGATGGAAGCATGGCCACGGGCTGGAAAAAGGTTAATGAAATCTGGTATTATCTGAATGATTCCGGAAAGATGCTCACGGGCATACAGACAATAGGCGGAAAACGGTATAGTTTTAATACCTGTGGTGCATTGGCCGAAATTGAATTATCGGATGTCCTGAAGAATGCAATAAAACCGTTGGGAAAGACACTTTATGTATGGGGCGGTGGATGGGATGAATCAGATACTGCTGCAGGAGAGACGGCAGTTCATGATGGAATCTGGCCGCAATGGGAGAAGTATTTCCAGGATAACAAGGACAACTACTCCTATTTACCGGGAAAAACATCGTGGAACAATGGTAACAGAGAGGGGCGGTTTTTAGGGCTGGATTGCTCTGGATACCTGGGCTGGACTATTTATAATTCTATATATGGGGGAAGAGATGCTGGTGGATATGTCGTAAAATCATCGAAAATGGCGGAAACATTGAGTGAACATGGTTATGGAAATTCCATTTCCTGTACTCCGAAGAGTAAATTCTATCCTGGTGATGTGGTGAGTATAAATGGGCATTGTTTTCTCTGTCTGGGTCAGTGTAAAGATGGAAGTGTATTAATCCTTCACAGTACGCCCAATGGCGGTGTGCAGATGAGTGGGACTGTATCAGGGACAGAGAGTTCTGAAGCCGCCAGATTGGCAGAAGAATTTATGAAAAATCAATATCCCGAATGGTGGGAAGCATTCGGAAAAGAAAACAGGCAACAGGTAAATGCAGCACAATATCTGAATGGAGCAAAATTTTCCTGGCAAATGAGTGGAACTTTCAAGGATACGAAAGGAATGCAGAAAAAAACAGCTGATGAAGTGGTTCGTTACTTAAAAGAAAGTATATAAGTTTTGCAATTCATTCATGGTATATAATTTGCCATGTATAAAAGAACAAGTTGGGATAAGATGAAAATACCAACTTGTTCTTTGCGTTATAGAAATAACATTGAGGGAATATTTGACAATATTATACAAAAGTGTTAGTGTAATCTGAGGGTGTTTATTCAAAAATAAATTTTGAATGAACCGAAGGAGTGAATATAAATGGGAACAAGACGAATGATCCGAAGTGTATTGTCTGGGGTTATGTGCCTGTGCATGCTTTGGGGAGATGCTGCCTATGCAAGTTCTGGGATACAGAACGCTGTTCCGGTAGGAGAGCAAGAGGGAGTAGAAGAAGAAAGCACGGATACAGGCATTATTGAAGAAACGGCCGAAGAAGAGAAAGTGAAAAATGCGGATTCCCAGACACAGCCGGATTTAGTTGAGAATAATGAACAAAAAAGTCCGGTGTCTAACTCGGATCCGATTAATCTGAATATGATTTTTGACAGTAAAACATACATGGCAGGCGATGAAGTTCTGTTACGGTTTTGTGCGGAGCGGGCAAATGAATATGAAATTATTATCGTTGAAAGTGATACGGGGATCATTGTTGAGGATATCAAACAAGTCTCCCGAGATTATCGATGGAAAATAGAAAAATCCGGAAACTATACTGTATATTTTAGGGCTTTTAATAATAAAGGAAGTGCAAAGAGCCAGGAAAAACATTTCAAAACATATGATGCAAAGGGAAGTTGGATAAAATTTGGAAAACGATGGAAATATAAACTAGCTGATACATTATATGTTAGGGATACATTGATAAAAATAGGTGAAAAATACTATTTGTTTGATGATCAAGGATATATGATGACTGGTTGGCAGTATATAGATGGTAAATGGATTTATTTTGATACATCAGGTGCAAGAGCAAGTGGATGGATTAAAGTAAAGAAATGCTGGTATTTTTTAAATGAAGAAGGTGTTAGGCAGACGGGATGGCAGTTACTGAATGGGGATTGGTATTATCTGGAATCTTCAGGAAGAATGGTGACCGGTTGGAAGAAATACAACGGAAAGTGGTATTATTTAGAAACATCAGGTGCTATGGCTACTGGTTGGACAAATGTAAACGGTAAGTGGTATTATTTACAAGAAAACGGTATCATGGCGACTGGGTGGATATATCTTAACGATCACTGGTATTATCTGGATACATCTGGAAAGATGCTGCTCGGATGGAATTATATAGGAGGAGTATGGTATCATTTTAATACATATGGTGAAATGCAAACTGGATGGCAGAAAATAAACGGAGCGTGGTATTACCTTAAAGAATCAGGGGCAATGCAGACAGGATGGCTGAAAGAGAATGAGAACTGGTATTTCCTGAAAAGTGATGGAAGCATGGCAGTGAATTGGACTATTATCAACGGAAAATGGTACTATTTTGATGCCTCTGGAAAATGGATTGAGGGTAAAATAGCAGATGATGTTTTTATAGGAACGTGCAGAGAGAAGATTGTTGCAGAGTTGGAAGCACATCAATACGACTCGTATTATCTGGGAACAAGGTATGCAGGATTGAGTATGGCAACCGGGGCTAAAGATCCGTGTATGCATCCTAATGGTTCTCCGGGCAATAATGGCTATACAGGTTTGAATTGTACGGGGTTTGTTGCATTTGTCGTACAAAAATGTGGTGGTGATTTGAGCAAAATTGATAAGATGGGACGTACTGGAGGGTATGTAAATGCAACCAGTTGGCTTGACTATGCAAAGAAAACGGATACAGTATATTATAAATTTGAGTCGATTTCTTCGCTACTTGCAAGTGGAAAAGCAGAAAAAAGAGATATTATATACTGTGAACCGGATTGGAGCAAAAGAGGGGCGGATTGTCATATAGGTTTCTTTTGGGGGGACACACCATCTTCTGATGTTTTCTGGCATCAGGTTGAAACCAATATTATTTCCAATATTAAAGCAGGAACACCACAAATTAGATATTATTTAATCAAGACAGGAGTTTAAAAAAATGAGAAAGAAGAAATATGTTTGTGTATTGATGGCGATTATGTTAGCTGCAAACAGTATAACAGTTTTCGCGGGTGAAAAAATAGATAATCATATAGAGGGACAGGGGATTTCCTATAATGATACGCCGAATATGGATTCAAATGAAGTGGATGAGGATACACCGGAAGGGGTGACTGGGTGGTATGAAACGGAAGGCGGATGGAAGTATCAGTATGGGGAAGGATGTTTCTACAGTAACGAAATGGTAGAAATTGATGGGAAATACTATTATTTTGATGAAGAAGGCTATCGGGCAGTTGGATGGATATTACTGGAGTCTTCGTGGTACTTATTTAGTGCTTCTGGCGAAAGAGTATCCGGATGGATCAAAGATAATGGATATTGGTATTATTTAGATGAAGATGGTCAAATGCTGACCGGCTGGCAATATATTGACGAGGGATGGTACTATTTTTCCGGTTCGGGAAAAATGCAAACTGGATGGATTTCTACTGGAAATAAGTGGTACTACCTTCAAAATAGCGGGAAAATGTCAATAGGGTGGCAAAAGGTTGGAAATCACTGGTATTATCTGAAAGAATCAGGGGCAATGGCAATTGGCTGGGAGAAAATAAAAGAACAATGGTATCTTTTCGCCGATTCGGGTAAAATGCAAACCGGATGGTATCAATCTGGAAATAAATGGTACTATCTACGGAGTGATGGCAGCATGGCAATCGGTTGGGAAAAATCTGGAAGCACCTGGTATTATTTCAAGGATTCAGGAAATATGGCAACAGGATGGCAATTTGTTGATGGGAACTGGTACTATTTAAAGGATTCAGGTGCTATGTCAACAGGGTGGCTGAATCAGGGAGATCATTGGTATTACCTCAAGAATTCTGGAAAAATGGCAATTGGCTGGGAGTACATTTCGGGGTATAAGTATTATTTTAATTCTAATGGAAGTATGTGCGATGATTTGCGAGGAATGGTATCCGGTCCGTATTATATTATGGTAAATAGAAAACAGAACTGTGTAACAGTTTATGCAAAAGATGGTGATAATGGGTACATTATTCCGATTAAGGCTTTTTTGTGTTCTACAGGAGGAACGAAAACCCCGCTAGGAACCTTTACGATGTCTACTCAGTATAGATGGCATCAATTGTATGGAGCGGCAGGACAGTATTGCAGCAGAATTACGGGACATGTATTGTTCCATTCTGTACCATATTATACGTTGGGGGATAATCATTCTCTGATGCCGGGACAATTTAACAGACTTGGAACAAATGCATCCGCTGGATGTGTAAGGTTATGCACAGGAGATGCGAAGTGGATATATGACAATTGCAGTACGGGGAGTACACAGATTACGATATATGATGGTGAGTCCTCAAGCCCGTTAGGTAGACCAAGTTTACCCAAAATACCGTATAATCAAAACTGGGATCCAACAGACCCTTCTGTGTACTAGAAAATTGAAAACTATATATAGACATCGTTTTTTAAAAATTGTATAATATTTATTGAGTATGCAAACAGAAAAAATATAGAAAGAGGAAAGCACATGAAGATAATAAAGCGAATCGCAACAATGTTATTAGCAATATGTCTGCTGGTGCCATGCTTTGCAACGATCTCTCAGGCAGCAGACGGAATTATATTCTTTACCGATCTGGAAACAAAAGTTGGGGATACATTTACCATAACCGGGACGGTGGTTGCCCGGAACAGTGTGTTGGGCGATGCAACTGTGGAGATGACGTATGATACAAATTACATACGTTTCATGGAAGGGGAAGGCGTCAATGCAGACGGCAGCGGGAAACTGGTGTTTACCGGATCCGGTGACGGGAACAGTGACCGTCTGGAATTCGATATGACATTCCAGGCACTCCAGGAAGGAAGTACTAGGCTTCAGCAGGGAAGTGCTAATGTAACGAACAGATCCGGTGAGAGTGTGGACTGTGAGAGTGGATTTGCAGATGTTGAAATCGGGGAAGGAGATCCAAGCAAAATTCTTCCGGTAGGAAAGACAAAAACTGTCACAGTAGAAGGGGTAGAGTATACGCTTTCAGAAGCATTCACGGAGAGTGAGCTTCCAACGGGCTTTACTGCTGGTGAATTTGAATTTGATGGGGAGACTTTTAAAGGTGCAGTTCAGCACAGTAGCGGACTTGTTGCTGCATATCTGATCGATAATGAACAGGCAGGAAACTTCTGGTTATATTATGCGGAAGATGGTTCTTTCTATCCATTTGAAGAGATTATGATTTCGGATACATACTCTATAATAGTACTTGACGGAACCAATGAAGTGAAGATGCCGGAAAAATATGCAGAAGCAACACTGGATATCAATGGAGTGAGCTTTCCGGCATGGGCAGAGCCTGAGCGGGAAGGATTTCTGATTATTTATGCGGTCAATAATGATGGTGAGAAATCACTTTACCTGTATGATTCTGTGGAACATACCTATCAGAGAATGGAGACACCGAAGACGGGGACAACTGTGACACCTAAAGAAGAAAGTACGCTTGACAAGGTTCTGGAAGTTATAACAGATTATTTGGTATGGGTATTAGTAGGTGTGGGCTGCTTGATCTTTATTCTGGTAATTCTGTTAATTGTGACAGCCGTCAAACTCCGGAACAGGAATGTTGAGCTGGATGAGCTGTATGATGAGTATGGTATAGATGAAGAAGACGATATGCCCAAGGTTCAGCCCAAGAAGAATTTGTTCAAAAAACCTCTTGAAGAAGATGATGATTTTGATGATTATTATGATGATGAAGAGTATTATTATGATGATGAAGAATCCGACGATGATCTTGCTGAATTAAGAGAAGACTTTATGACGGTAGCACCAAAAAAAAGTAATTTAGACGAGTATTATGACGAGGATGATTATGTGGACGATGATTATGACGAGGATTACGAAGATGAGTCACATGAGGAAGAGGACGGAACAACAACAAAAGGTGATACTTTTGAAATGGACTTTATTGATTTAGATTAGATTGCGTAAAAGGGATATTGGAAACAATATCCCTTTTTCTATTTACAAATTGTTACAAGTTTGTTACAATACATGGAAAAGTGCAAAAAAAATACACTATCGTACAAAAACGGAGGACATAATTATGTGTGGAATTGTTGGATATATAGGAGATCAACAGGCAGCGCCGATTTTATTGGATGGACTTTCTAAATTGGAATACAGAGGATATGATTCGGCAGGTATTGCTGTATTTAATGGAACGGAGATTGATGTGGTTAAATCAAAAGGGCGGCTTAAAGTCCTTAGTGAAATGACTCACGATGGAACGAAAATGCCGGGAACACTTGGGATCGGACATACCAGGTGGGCAACACATGGAGAACCATCCGATACGAATGCGCATCCTCATTTTAATAAAGATGAGAGCATTGTGGTAGTTCATAATGGAATTATAGAAAACTATCTGAAATTAAAAAAGAAACTTCAGAGTAAAGGATATCAGTTCATTTCAGAAACGGATACTGAGGTTATCGCGCATTTGCTGGATTATTATTATACAGGGAATCCGCTTCAGACTGTCACCAAAATAATGCATCGTATGGAAGGGTCTTATGCGCTTGGCATTATATTTAAAGATCATCCGGATGAATTGTATGCTGTCAGAAAAGATAGTCCGCTGATCGTCGGTCATACCGAAGACGGAAATATTATCGCTTCTGATGTGCCGGCAGTTCTGAAATATACAAGAGATGTCTTTTTTATTGAAAATGAAGAAATTGTCCGCATGACGAAAAATTCCATGGAATTTTTCTCAGTTGATGAGGAGCCGCTGCAGAAAGAAGCAACTCATATTGAATGGGATGTTAATGCAGCAGAAAAAGGCGGATATGAGCATTTTATGCTGAAAGAAATGTATGAACAGCCGAAAGCGATTACCGATACATTTTCACCTAGGATTAAAGACGGAAAAATTGTAATTGAAGAACTCGGGATGACAGATGAAGAAATCCGTGGAATCAAAAAGATTATGATTGTAGCATGTGGCTCCGCATATCACACTGGAGTTACCAGTAAATATATTTTTGAGGGACTTGCAAGGATTCCTGTTGAGGTGGATCTTGCATCGGAATTCCGGTACCGTGATCCGATTATCGAAGATGGTACCATGGTCATCGTGATCAGCCAGTCCGGAGAGACGGCGGATTCTCTTGCTGCACTGCGGGAAGCAAAGAAAAGAGGGGCACGCGTACTTGGTATTGTAAATGTGGTGGGAAGTTCCATTGCCAGAGAAGCGGACAATGTAATGTACACATGGGCAGGACCGGAAATTGCGGTTGCAACAACGAAAGCGTACTCGGCCCAGCTTGTAGCACAGTATTTACTTGCTATGAAATTTGCTTATGTACGCGGAAAGCTGAATGATCCGGAGCTGGCGGAAATGCTGGAAGATCTTCGTCGTCTTCCGGAACAGGTAGAGATGCTTTTAAATAATAAGCAGAAGATTCAGAAATTTGCAAACAGATATCTTGCTGCAAAGGATATTTTCTTTATCGGCCGTGGTATTGATTATGCAATCTCATTGGAAGGTTCTTTGAAATTGAAAGAGATTTCCTATATTCATTCAGAGGCATATGCCGCCGGTGAGCTGAAACATGGAACTATCTCGCTGATTGAAGAAGGGACGCTGGTATCTGCGGTTTTGACTCAGCCGGATCTGTACAAGAAGATGATTAGTAATATGGTTGAAGTGAAGACCAGAGGAGCATTTGTCATGGCGGTGACCAATACCGGTAATACGGAAGTTGAAAAAGCTGCTGATTATGTGATCTATATCCCAAAAACGAATAAGTATTTTACAAATTCGCTGGCGATCATTCCGCTTCAGTTATTTGGATATTATGTTTCGATCGGCAGAGGATGCGATGTGGATAAACCGAGAAATCTGGCAAAATCGGTTACTGTTGAATAATCATAAAGTTAAGCAATTGTGATATATATTGGTTTTCCTTATTTTTTAATCGTTTTATCACACTTTTATCACAATTATCGATTAAACTCTAAGTCATAAAGATAAGGAAAGGGGATTTTGGTTATGGAAAACCAGTACAATTATTATAGACCAGATGACGATAATAATACAGACAGATCATTTCAGGAAAGCAGAAAGGCACCGAAGCCGAAGAAGAAATTTCCGAAAAAGGCAATAGCGGTTGCGGGATTTGCGGTTATGTTTGGCGTGATCGGGGGACTGACCTTCCAGGGAACGAACTATATAACGGGTAAACTTTTGGGAACGACGAGCACGAAAGAAGAGACAAAAAGTACGAAGACGGTTGCCAATACCCAGCTTACGACCTCGAAGACCGCGGTTTCTTCCGATGTATCCGATATTGTGGATGCAACGCTCCCATCGATCGTTTCGATTACCAATATGAGTGTTCAGCAGGTACAGGATTTCTTCGGAGGCATCCGGCAACAGGAAAGCAAGAGCGCGGGTTCCGGCATCATCATCAGTCAGAATGATACAGAGCTGCTGATCGTGACGAACAATCATGTAGTAGAGGGAAGCGAGACACTTACAGTTACATTTGTTGATGAGACGAGTGTGGAGGCGCTGATCAAAGGAACAGATTCTGCAAGAGATTTGGCAGTTGTTGCAGTTCCACTGGAGAAGATTCCGGATGAGACGATGGATGCGATCAAGCTTGCAACGCTTTGTGATTCGGATGGCATCAAGGTCGGAGAACCTGCCATTGCAATCGGAAATGCACTTGGCTATGGACAGTCTGTTACAATGGGAATTGTCAGTGCAACGGAACGTACGATTTCCGGTTATGACGGAACCTATATTCAGACAGATGCAGCAATCAACCCCGGAAACAGCGGCGGAGCACTGCTGAACATCAATGGAGAAGTGATTGGTATTAACTCTGCAAAGATCAATGCATCTGAAGTCGAAGGAATGGGATTTGCGATTCCGATTTCCGATACAACCGATATTATCGAGAATTTGATGAATAAAGAAACGAGAAGCAAAGTCAGCGAAGCAGAACGTGGATATCTGGGTATTAAGGGATATGATGTAACAGAAGAAGGCGCACAGATGTATAATATGCCGACCGGCGTTTTCATTGCGGAAGTCATTGATGGCGGCGGTGCAAAAGACGCAGGTCTGACAAAAGGCATGATCATCACAGAGTTTGACGGAAGTTCTGTTGACGATATGGAAACTCTGAAAGGCTTGCTGGAATATTATAAAGTAGGTGAGGAAGTTTCAGTGAAGGTTCAGGTTCCGGAAAAAAATGGTGAATACACGGAGCAGGAAGTTACTGTAAAACTGGGTAAAGCATCGTAAGACCTCCTATATTGATTTAGAGTTGTACATGAAAAAAGCGGATTATTGTAGTCCGCTTTTTTCATACTTATTCTTCTTCATTTTCCGCTTATAATCTGCCCACATGCGATTTTGCGTCCACTGTTCCCGGATGGCTGTGCCCTGTAATCATCCGGCATTTCATGAATGATCACCGTTTTCCCAATGACTTCTTCCGGATAGAAGCGATCGGTATAGAAGGCTTCCATTGCATAACCGTCATTCCCCATCAGCACAGGAAAATCACCCGAATGCCCCGGATGATCACAATGCGTTGTGTTCCAGTGCATGCCTGTATCAGCAAAAGGATCTTCCTGATTTCCTGTACAGCGGTTTCCGGAATGAATGTGGAATCCATAAAAGCCGCCCCTGCAATGCTCAGCACTTTGGGGAAGACCGGAGATACTTGCAACGACAAGGGTTCCGCGCCAGAGAGGATAAAACATCACTTCGCCCATAATATCGGAGAATTCTTTGCTGCCGCGAACTTCTGCCTGTGCATCCGGTTTCTGGGACAGAAGGATCCGGATTGTATCATTCAGGACCTGGTTCATTTCTGCTTGCACCCGCACATTTCTTTCTTGTCGAATTCCGGGTTGATGGCATAGAAGTTTCGGCTATCCAGATTCTCCTGAACGATTCGCAGACTTTCGCCGAATCTTTGGTAATGAACAATTTCTCTTTTCCGGAGAAAACGGATCGGATCGCATACTTCCGGATCTTTCACAAGGCGGAGAATGTTGTCGTATGTTGTGCGGGCTTTTTGCTCTGCTGCCATATCTTCATGAAGATCTGTGATCGGATCCCCTTTCGATTGAAAATATGTTGCAGTCCATGGTGTACCTCCGGCTGACTGGGGCCAGAGAGCGAGGGTGTGGTCTACAAAATATTTGTCGAAGCCGGAGGCCTTTATTTCATCAAGGGAAAGGTCTCTGGTGAGCTGGTAAATGATTGCGCAGACGATCTCAAGGTGAGCAAGTTCCTCTGTGCCGATGTCAGTCAGTATACCGGTTACTTCTTTGTACGGCATGGTATATCGTTGGGAGAGATATCGCATTGAAGCAGCAAGCTCCCCGTCCGGGCCGCCAAATTGACTAATGATAACCTGAGCTATTTTCGGATTGGTCTGGCTGATTTTGACCGGATACTGTAAACGTTTTTCATAATTCCACATACTCTAACACCATCCTTCCTGCCATGGCCATGGCTCATGGATCCAGTTCCATCTGTCGGTGCACGAAGCAACCGTTGTATCGATGGTAAGCGGACCATAATATTTCGCGTATTCTTTCAATGCCTGATTCCGCATTTTACTGTATTCGTGAAATAACTGCAGTGCGGCGTTGTCACATGGGTGGGTGTCCAGATATAATTTGACATCATCCACCATAAAGCTCGCCTGGTTGATCGTGCAAAGCAGTTCCCGGCGGCAAGGTTTTCCCTGATTCATTTCATTCATGACTGGCATCCTCCTGTTCCATGAAATGGTTTATCCAGTTCTTCGAAAATCGTACCACGGCAGAATGCTTTCTCAGGTTCATAGATTTTTCTCCAGTTCTGCCACGGAACATAAGCCATCGCGAGTGGCATTCCTTCCAGTGCGTCATCCCGGTCGCAGCAGGAATTCATATTTCTGTTTCCGGAATACGGAGAAGGTGCAGATCCCGGAGCCATGCCATTGTTCATTCGATAGCCGTGACCGCAGTTCCCACGCCTCATATAATCGTTTGTATCATTCCGATAATTCTGCATGAGTAGTAAGCTCCTTCCATAGTATTTACAATATTATAGTATGGAAGCCGGGGGAAAAGGGTTCCCCATCAGGATTAATAAAAACAAACATGATCATAAACGATTGAAAGCCTTCCGAAGGTGTAGTATAATTTGGAAAGAGTCTGTGAAATGGGGGTTTTGAACTATGTGGGAAAAAATAAAAAAGTTATTAGCCTACTATGGACCGTACAAATTTTTGCTGTTCAGTGATTTGTTTTTTGCGGTAGTAGGGGCCATGGTAACGCTCGCAATTCCGCTCATCGTGCGATACATTACAAGTGAGGTTGTATATTTCAGCCCGAATGAAGCAAATAGTGCGATTCTGCGGCTGGGGATTTTCCTGGTGATTCTGGTGCTGATCGAGTATGGCTGCAATTATTATATAGCATTCCTGGGACATATGATGGGGGCCCGGATGGAAGCGGATATGAGAAGTGATATTTTTGGTCATTATCAGAAGCTGACATTTGCGTTTTATGATAATCAGAAGGTGGGACATCTGCTTTCGAGAATTACAAGTGACTTGTTCGATATCAGTGAGCTTTTGCATCATGGGCCTGAGGATGTGCTGATTTCGGTGATCAAGATCGTAGGTTCTTTTGTAATCCTGCTGCAAATCAATGCGAAGCTGACACTGGTTGCGTTTGCGTTTCTTCCGTTTATGGTGGTGTTTGCTGTACATTATAATAAGAAAATGAAGCGGGCATTTTCTCAGAACAGGGCGAGGATTGCGGATATCAACAGTCAGATCGAGGACAGTCTGTCGGGAATCCGTGTGGTAAAATCGTTCGCAAATGAAGGCGAAGAGTTGAAAAAATTCAATGTGGGAAATGACCGATTTGTGGAATCAAAGCGGACAAGCTACAAGTATATGGGGATTTACCATTCCGGTCTGAATGCGATGACGACACTGGTGACGGTCGGTGTTCTGGTGGCAGGAGGAAGCTTCCTGACGACCGGTACGGTAGAGGTGACGGATCTGATTACGTTTCTTCTCTATATCAGTAATTTTACGGAGCCGGTGAAGAAGCTGGTGAATTCAGCGGAACAGTTCCAGAATGGATATACCGGGTTTGAGCGTTTTCTGGAGATCCTTTCAATCGCGCCGGATATTACAGATAAGCCGGACGCAGTCGAGGTGGGGAATTTGCAGGGCGACATCGAATTCAAGAATGTTTCGTTCCATTATGAGGATAATAAGGAGAAGGTGCTGAACCATATTAATCTGAAGGTGCATGCCGGAGAGTATATGGCGCTTGTCGGCCCTTCCGGTGTGGGTAAGACAACACTTTGCAGTCTGATTCCACGATTCTATGAAGTGTCGGAGGGAGCTATTCAGATTGATGGTATGGACGTTCGAGATATGAAGCTTGCCAATCTGAGAAATAATATCGGTATTGTTCAGCAGGATGTCTACCTGTTTGCGGGTACGATCATGGACAATATCCGTTATGGAAAACCGGGGGCGACGGACGCAGAGGTCATACTTGCGGCGAAGCGTGCAAATGCGCATGAATTTATCATGGCATTCCCGGACGGATATGATACGGATATCGGACAGCGGGGAGTGAAGCTTTCCGGAGGGCAGAAGCAGAGATTATCCATCGCCAGAGTTTTCTTAAAGAACCCGCCGATTCTGATCTTCGATGAGGCGACATCGGCACTGGATAATGAGAGTGAGAAAGTGGTTCAGCAATCCCTCGAAGAGCTTGCGAAGAACCGGACCACGTTTGTGATCGCGCACAGACTTACGACGATCCGCAATGCCCAGAGGATTCTGGTGCTTACGGAGAACGGAATCGCAGAACAGGGAACGCATGAGGAACTTCTGGCAAAGAAGGGTGTATATGAATCCTTGTATCATATGCATTTTCAGAGTTAACATGGGAAAACTATGACAGAAAATATGTCAGAACAAGGCTGACAGGATAAGAGAAGGTGAAACGATGCCGGGCAGATTTCAGATTACAGAATATTGCCATCATTTTCTGGAAGAATATGTGAGGGAAAATGACTGTTGTATCGATGCGACAGCGGGAAATGGGAATGATACCGAGTTTTTATGCCGGATGGTCGGGGAAGGCGGAAAGGTCTATGCATTCGACGTGCAGGAAGAGGCTATCCGCCAGACCCGGCTGCGTCTTGAGAACGCCGGATTGACCGCGCGTGCGAGTCTGATACTGGATGGTCACGAGAACATGGCGAAGTATGTTCAGGAAGAGGCCTCTGCGGTGGTGTTTAATTTCGGGTATCTTCCAGGAGGAGATCACAAGGTGGCAACGAGACCGGAGACCAGTCTGATCGCAGTGGAGCAGGGACTTGGGCTTTTGAAAAAAGGCGGTGTGATGAGCCTCTGTATTTACAGCGGGGGAGACACCGGGTATGAGGAAAAGGAAGCGCTGCTTTCGTATTTGAAAGAACTGGATTCGAAAAAGTGGCTCGTACTTGTGAACAGTTATTATAACCGGAAAAATGATCCGCCTCTGCCGGTATTTGTGATCCGGTTAAAATAGATAAACGATACAGTAACGGTTTTATTTATTTTAAATTGCAATTTCATGTCAAAAAAAGACAGATTTTGTGTTATACTGGTACGGAGTTATTGAAAAAAAAGGAGTATTTGAAGTGATTTTATGATAGAAGCAGAATTCAGAAGACCGGAATTAAGGGATCAGGAGTTGATTTCCTGGTATTTTCGTCAGTATCCGAGCAGAAGTTGTGACCGGACGTTTGCAAATGTGTTTTTGTGGGCAAAACATTATAATGTGGAGTTTGCAGAGTATAAGCGCACCCTTTTGTTCAGGGACAACAGTGCGGGGTATGGATTCGCTTTTCCGGCAGGCGTGGATGAAGATGTGAGAAATGTGATACCGGAGCTGGTAAACCAGGCAAAAGAGGATGGAGAAAGATTCTGTCTTTACGGTATTACAAAAGAACATATGGAAAAGCTGGAAATGTGGTTTCCGAAAGAATTTGTATGTGAATACAACCGGGACGAAGCGGATTACGTCTATGAGACGGAAAAACTGGCGACTCTTTCCGGAAAGAAGCTTCACAGTAAGAGGAATCATATCAATAAATTCCGTCAAGTCCATGCGGGCAACTGGAGTTATGAGACACTGTCCGGAAAAAATCTGGAGGAGTGTTTCCAGATGGCTCTCAGATGGCGAAATGAGAATGGCTGTGAAGAAGATGAAGAGAAGAATGCAGAGATGTGCGTGACGCTCAACTCCCTCAGGTTGTTTGAAGAACTTGGCCTGACAGGCGGAGTATTAAGAGTGGACGGTGAGATCGTTGCTTTTACGATCGGAGAAGCAGTGAATGATGATACCTTTGTTGTTCACATCGAGAAGGCATATGCAGAAGTGGAAGGTTCGTACACGATGATCAATCAGCAGTTTGTGGAGCACGAGCTGTTGGGGAAATATCGATATGTCAACAGGGAAGATGATGTCGGTCTTGAGGGACTCAGAAAGGCAAAGCTTTCTTATAAGCCGGTCTTTCTGGTAGAAAAAGGATATGTGACACTTGCGAACGAACAAAATACAGAAAGGCATGAATGATGAAAGCATTTGAAAAAAATATCAGAAAAGTAGAACCTTATGTGCCCGGTGAGCAGCCGCAGAGAAAGGTGATCAAATTAAATACCAATGAGAATCCATATCCGCCTTCGCCGGGAGTGCTTGCGGCGATGAAGGAACTGGAACAGAATATGGAGACGCTTCGCCTTTACCCGGATCCGACAGCGGATCTCTTGGTAAGCGCACTGGCTGATTATTATCATGTGGGAAAAGATCAGGTTTTTGTGGGAGTCGGATCGGATGATGTACTTGCCATGTGTTTTCTGACATTTTTCAATTCGGAGAAACCGATCTTTTTCCCGGATATTACATACTCTTTCTATAAAGTATGGGCGGATCTGTACCGGATTCCGTATGAATGCAAGCCGCTCGATGAAGCGTTCCGGATTGTGAAAGAAGATTATTACGAAGAGAACGGCGGTGTGATCTTCCCGAATCCGAATGCGCCGACCTCGCTCTACGAGAATCTGGATTTTGTGGAAGATATCCTCAAACACAATCAGGATGTCATTGTGATTGTGGATGAAGCATATATTGATTTTGCAGGAGAGTCCGCGCTGAAGCTGCTTGATAAATATGAGAATCTGCTCATTGTACAGACATTTTCCAAGGCGCGCTCCATGGCGGGCATGCGAATCGGATATGCCATCGGAAGTCCGCTTCTGATCAAATATCTGAACGATGCGAAGTACTCCTTTAATTCCTATACGATGAATAAAACATCGCTTGTATATGGCGTGGAGGCTGTCAAAGACAAAGTGTATTTTGAAGAGACGATACAGAAAATCGTGGCGACAAGAACATGGGCGGCAGAGGAGTTTCGTAAATTGGGATTCGTGTTCCCGGAACCGGCTGCAAACTTTATTTTTGTTTCTCATCCGGATTATGATGCAAAGGAACTTTTTGAGGCGCTCAAGGCAAATGATATTTATGTGCGTTACTGGGGAAGCGAAAGGATTGAACAGTATCTGCGTGTAACGATAGGAACAAGGGAAGAGATGGAGGCATTATTCGCTTTCCTGAAAAAATATATGAAGAAGTGTTAGGAGAGAATATATGGTAGAATCTTTAGTACAGTGGTTTGTGACGAAGCTGGGGGGCAAGGCGGCAAAGGAACTGATTGTATTTATTATTTCCATGGTGCCGATTCTGGAACTCAGGGGTGGTCTTCTGGCAGCGGGACCGGCATTTCTGGATATCCCGACCTGGAGGGCGATTCCGATCTGTATCATTGGAAATCTGATACCGATACCTTTTATCCTGCTTTTGATCAGGCCGATCTTTGCGTGGCTGCGCCGGACAAAACTGTTTCGGCCGTTGGTCGAGAAGCTGGAAGCAAAAGCGATGAGTAAAAGCAGTCAGATCGAAAAGTATGAATTCTGGGGGCTTGTGCTCTTTGTGGGAATTCCGCTTCCGGGAACCGGAGCGTGGACGGGATCTCTGATTGCTTCGCTTTTGGGAATCGACTGGAAGAAAGCATTTCTGGCTGTGGTGATCGGAGTGTGCATGGCGACTGTGATCATGTATTTTCTGTCCTATGTGGTGATTGGCGGAATATTTGGGTAAGGAAGAATAGAAGTTAGTGAAGGGAGACAATCCGTAAGGACTGTCTCCTTTTATGTAGCCATGCATATGAGAAACTGATCCAGTGGGCCAGATTCTCAGAAGAATATTGATAAGTGCCTGGTAAAATGGTAATCTGAACTTATAACAGTTAACAGGAGGAAAAGAAAAGTGTCAAGGAAAAAGAAACGTTGGGAGAATGAGGAACTTCTTCATATTGGAAGACGGGAGAGCCATTCGGATTTTCACAGGAGCGACCGGATTTCCCCCAGATTCTCTTTAGACGGTGAATGGAAATTTCTTTATCTGAAAGCGCCGGAGTATTCCCCGGAAGGGTTCTGCGATAAATACTTTGACGACGCGGCATGGGAGGACATACCAGTTCCTTCATGCTGGCAGATGCAAGGGTTCGGGCAGCCTCATTATACAGATGTATGGTATCTCTTTCCGATCAACCCTCCGTTTGTAGCGTCCGAAAATCCAACAGGTATTTATAGAAAGACGATTGAAATACCGGATGAATGGAAAAGTGGGAGAAAGATCCTTCGTTTTGAAGGAGTCGGAAGTGCGTTCGATGTATGGATAAACGGAACTCATGTTGGATACAGTAAAGTCAGTCATCTGGCGTCGGAATTTGATGTCACCGGATGTCTTCAGTTGGGAGAAAATCAGATTACGGTACGCGTATATCAGTGGTCGGACGGAACGTATCTGGAATGTCAGGATATGTGGTGGTTCAGTGGAATATTCCGCAGTGTCTCATTAAGGAATGAACCGGAGTGTTCCGTGCTGGATTATGTTGTGGAAGCAACGTTGGATGATTCGTACAGAAATGGGATTCTGATCCAGACGATCCAGGCATCTGCTGATGCGGATCAGGTGGAATGGGAACTTCGGGATTCGTGTGGAAATCAGGTTTCTTCCGGAAAAATCCGGTTAGAAAATGGCAGTGCTACGGCAAAAACGGAAATCGGAAAGGTGAATCCATGGAGTGCGGAATTGCCGGAGCTTTATACGGTCATTATGAAACTGTGGAAGCAGGGCGAAATGATGGATGAGATTACTGTGCAGACAGGGTTCAGAAGAATAGAAGTGAAGGGTGAGAATTTTACCGTAAATGGACAGCCGATTCTTCTAAACGGTGTCAACCTGCATGATTTCAGCCCTTCCGGCGGAGCTACCGTGGATCCGGATATCGTGGAACAGGATCTCAGAATGATGAAACAGCATAATATCAATGCGATCCGCTGCTCGCATTATCCTAAAATGCCGTATTTCTATGATTTGTGTGACCGGTACGGATTTTATGTGATTGATGAAGCAGATATGGAGACCCATGGATTTGAGTGGATTCAGAGATATGAATGGCTGAATAATCTGCCGAGCTGGAAAGATGCTTATTGTGACCGCAGTGTGAGGATGGTGAAAGAACACCGTAATCATCCCTGCATTATCATGTGGTCTTTGGGAAATGAATCATCGACAGGAGATAATTTTACTGCTGTAGCAGAGGCGATCCGGGAATTGGACTGTTCGAGGCTGATTCATTATGAGGGGGATTACGAGGCGGACATTACAGATGTTTATTCGACCATGTATACCAGACTGGATGGAATGAAGCGGATCGGTGAGAACAATGACGGACATGGAAAACCGCATATTCTTTGCGAATATGGACACGCAATGGGAAATGGGCCGGGGAATCTGGAAGAATATCAGGAATTATTCCATACATACAAGCGGCTTCAGGGTGGATTTATCTGGGAGTGGTACGATCATGGAATCGAGCATAAAGACGATGAAGGAAATATGACGTATTACTATGGAGGCGATTTCGGCGATGAACCGAACAACTCGAATTTCTGTATGGACGGTCTGTTAAGACCGGACAGAGTACCTTCCACGGGACTGATTCATTATAAACAGGTGATTGCCCCGGTAAAAGCGGAGGAAGTGGATCTTGAAAAGGGAAGAATACGGATTTCCAATCTATATTATTTCCGCACGCTGGAGCATCTGTCCATGAAGTATGAACTTGCCTGTGATGATCAGGTGATTCAGACGGGGATCGTTCATAAGATTGAGGTAGAAGCGCAGAAATCTGAGATTTATGAAATTCCGGTTCATGTTGATAATATGATTCCGGAGACGGATTACTATCTGAATATCTCGTTTCTCTATAATCAGGATACGCTTTTTGGAAAAGAAGGGGACGAAGTGGCAAAGGCGCAGTTCCGGCTTCCGATTTACAAGACTTATGGAATGGTGGCTCAAATAGACGCGGAGACGAAAGAACTGCAGGTACTGGAAAATGATGTGAGGGCAGAGATTTCGGGAAGGCATGTCAGAGTTGTATTTGATAAGGTAAACGGCAGGCTTCTAACCTATGAAATGGACGGAAAATGCTGGATTACGGAAGGTCCGTCTCTGAATCTTAATCGTGCAACGATCGATAATGATATGTATAAAGTTGAAGACTGGCAAAATAAGTATTTTCTGCACAAACAGCAGGAACAGCTGGAAGAATTTGAAATCCATAAAAAGTCAGATTATGTGGAAGTGCGGGTACGTACGCATTTCTCACCGCTTAGTATGGCGTTTGGCTTTAAGGGACACTATATTTACCGGATCTATGCCGACGGAAAAATGGAACTGGAACTGGACATCAAAGGGTTCAAATACAGCAAATTTGTTCCGAATTTTATTCCGCGGATTGGAATTGAGATGAAGATGCCACAGGAAATGAAGAGAGTGGAATGGTATGGGCTGGGGCCGGATGAAAATTACAGTGACATGAAAGCTGCGTCTATAATGGGTGTATACAGAAGCACAGTGGATGAGATGCATGTCGAATATGCGATGCCCCAGGAGAACGGCCATCGGGAACGTGTGAGATGGCTTGCGGTCGGAAATGAGAGGAAAAGTCTTCTGATCAGTTCCCGAAATGAGGTGGGAATGGATGTCCACGATTATACCATTGAGGCGCTTGAAAAAGCAAGGCATGTCCGAGAAATCCGGCGCTGCGATGAGATCATTGTACATCTGGATGCGAAACACTCGGGCGTGGGCAGCAATTCCTGCGGAGAGGAACAGACTTATGCAAATAAAACCCGGCTGAATGATTATTCTATGAAACTGACGTTTCAGGCTGCAGAGAATGAGAGCCTGATTCAGAAAAGTAAGAACGTTCTGGCATGGAATCGGTTATATACACAAACTAGTTAGGAGCAAAGGAAAATGAATGAGCAATTTTTAAATGAGATACTGAACCAGGTTTCTGTATCCGGCTATGAGGAACCGGTGCAGGAGGTTGTGAAAACCTATATGGAACATACGGCAGACGAGATCCGTGAGGATGAAATGGGGAATCTGATCTGTATTCTGAATCCGGAAAGTGAGAGACGGATCATGCTTTCTGCCCATGCGGACGAAATCGGCGTGATGGTTTCCAATATCACAGAGAATGGACGGCTGCAGGTGGTTGACCGTGGGGGAATCATCGCCGGAACCTATCCGGGGCAGCAGATCAAGGTCCATATGCCGGACCAAGATGTATACGGAGTTGTGGAGGGACGAAGAGAGCTTTTCAGAAACAGTGATCTGAAAGCGACAGATTTTCTGATTGATATCGGGGCCGATTCAAAGGAGGAGGCGCTTAAGAAGGTTGCGCTCGGCGCACCGGTCGTGCCGGATACCCATATCCGTTCCATGATGAATGGAAGATTCACGGCGCGTGCGCTGGATGACCGCCTTGGGGTGTTCATTATTATGGAAGCATTGAAACGGGCGAAAGAAAAAGGGTGCAAAGCAGGTGTCTATGCGGCATCGACGGTCGGAGAGGAAACGACGAAAAGCGGCGCATATTGGACAAGCGCACGTATCAAGCCGCATTTGGCCATTGTGGTGGATGTGACTTACTGCAGTGATTACAGTGGAATGAATCCGGCCGAGACGGGGACAGTGGAACTGGGAAAAGGACCGGTACTCTGCAACAGCCCGATTGTTGTGAAAAAACTGAATCAGAAAATGGAAGCGTGTGCCCAAAAGGCGGGGATTCCGGTTCAGAGAGAAGCAGCGAGCCGTCTTACCTGTACAGACGGGGACAAGATTCATTTCTCAAATGAGGGCGTGCCGATGGTCCTTGTATCGATCCCGCTGCGTTACATGCATACACCGGCGGAAGTAGCGGATGAAAAAGATGTAGAAGGATGCATCGAACTGATCGCGGAATTTCTGACAGAAATGGAATAGAATATAATATAATTAAATAAGATGGCAGAGCCTGAAGTTAATGGGACTCTGCCATCTTTTTAAGTTCTATTGATCCAGCAAAAGCGGAAGAAATGGTTCGAAATTGATTCCGTCATTTCGCGGAACGCCTTCCGCAGCCGTCTCGGTCAGTGCTTCCTCCAGAAAACGAACGGCCCGTGATACCCCGCAGTATGCGCTGCTTCCGCGCACCATATCGGCGCAGACGACGGAGGCAAGGAGATCGCCGGTTCCAGAGTAGCTTCCGCCGTGAATCTCAGAGGAGACACTTTGGCAGCCGTCGGAGGAGACAATCAAGTTGTAGTATTTCGGAGCAGAATCTTCTGCTGCTTTGTGAATGATCCCAGTGATGATTACAGTGCTTATCCGGGATTTTAAAAGCGGTTTTGCCATCATTTCGATGCGTCTCAGGTAATCAGGTTCCCCTGTATGAGAGAAAATTGCATCATAATCGGCATCGGCAAGAAGACAGCATTCAGTCAGATTCGGAGTAATGACATCAGCATGGAGTGCCAGCCTGCGCATCTGTTCACGGAGTGCAGGTGTGTACATATCAAAAACCTTTCCCATATCTCCCATGACGGGGTCCACAAAAAGCAAGGTATTCTCTTTGCGGAATACTTCGTTGAAATGCAGGATCTTCTCAACCTGAGCTTCACTTCCGAGAAAACCGGTATAAATTCCGTCCAGTGTGAGGCCCCGTTTCTGCCATTCTTCTGTGAAAAAATCAATTTTGTCCGTAAAGTCATCATAATAATAGCTTTCGTATCCGGTCTGATTCGTCAGAACAGCGGTGGGTACCGGGCATGCCTGTACGCCCATCACCGAGATGACCGGAATCGCCGCGGTCAGAGAACATTTACCAAGACCGGACAGATCCTGGATGACTGCCACTTTTTTAACCATATCTCAAACATTCCTTCCTGAAACAGTATCTCTAGAAAACAGTAAGAAAATTCAGGGAACCGGGCGGGTTCTCCGTCCCTTTTTCAAGAAGGGAAATGAGCCCGCGGATGGTATCCTCGATTTCCTCCTCAGTGGACGGGATCAGCGTATTATCCAACTTGACGGTGAGAACAATGAGGGCGATCTCTGCAAGAGCTGCCGGCTGGTCAAAGTGAATATCACCGTTTTCGATTCCCTGCCGGATGATCTCGGTCAGTTCCGGTTTGAGTTCGGAAATCAGGTGTTTCATATATTTCTGATGGAGAAAGGATTCTCCCTTCGCATCCGTCTCCAATGTGCCGGACGGATGGTAGCGAAATGCTGAGGAAGAATTCCTGCATGCCTGGAAGATCATGGCCATACGCGTGAATGAAGAAATATCGGTCTGGCGCGAGAGTGTCTTTGCAGTCTGGATCGGTGATTCGTAATTGCGTTTTACGAGGGCGTCCAGTATGGCATCTTTGGATGGAAAATAATAGTAGATGCTTCCTTTTCCGATTCCGGCCGTCTGTGCAATTTCACTAACAGATATGTTCTGAAGTGTTTTGTGCTCTAGAAGGGACTGCAGAGCATCTAATATTTTGTCATATTTTGTGGAATTACGCATGTTTCCCTCCGAAAATTGTGATTTTTTGTCGATAGCGAACAGTAATTTTATTCAGTATAACATTATAAAGTCCCGGTTACAACCGAAAAAACACACAGAAATCGGGAAGAAGGACAGATTTTTTGTGACAATTCATGAATTGACCCATGGTCGAAAGCATAGTATGATGAATGAAAAATAAATCGACTCATGGTCGAAAATCAACCCAGAGGGAGAATATGGAAATGACTTATGCAGATATTTTTTCAGAATTAAAAAGAAGATTTATGGAAGCGGATGTGAGTGATATTCAGGAACATCTGGCTTATCAGTTTAATATCATTGGTGAAGGATCCGGTATATTTTATGTGGAAGTGAAAGAGGGGAAACTGTCTGTAGAACCATATGAATATTATGACAGAGATGCCATGTTTACCTGCAGCGGAGAGACTTTGATGAAGATTGCAGACGGAAAGATGGATCCGATCATGGCCGTGACGCTTCAGAAAATGAAGGTAGAAGGAAATATTGACAAGGCGCTTTGTTTCAAACAGCTGATTGACAGCAGAAAATAGAAGGAAGCTCTGGGATTTGAATAAGGAGAAGAACAGTATGAGATTTTGGAAAGCAGCTGCGCTTCTGACAGGAACACTTACTTTGGCAGAAGCAGGAGGAACGGCCTATTTCTACAGAAGAACAATGATAAGAAATAATGCAGACATGAAGAGAACCATGAAGATGGCAGGCACGGACTGGAATCAGTACATGGATATCATTCAGGACAGGAAAGAGAAACTTGTTGCGAATCCGCATCAGGATCTGTATCTGACATCTGACGACGGATTGAAACTTCATGGCACCTGGTTTCCCAATCAGGATGCGAAGAAAATTGTCATCTGTTTCCACGGATATACCAGTCAGGGGATGAACGATTTCGTCGGGCTGTCGGATTATTATCTGAGAAATGGTTTCGCAATGCTTCTGGTTGATGAGAGAGCACATGGTATGAGTGAAGGGGAACAGATCGGATTTGGGTGTCTGGACCGGCACGATGCGATGGGCTGGATCAGAAAGGTGATCGAAATCTGCGGCGAAGATGTGGAAATTCTGCTCCACGGTATTTCCATGGGCGGAATGAGATCCGCGCAGATGTGGCGGCAATTGTAAAAGATAGATGTCCGAAGTTGAAAACCCTGATTTCCATGCAGAAAACGGAACAGGATGAACAGGCATATTCGTTCTGGCAGCTTCTTGAAAAGCAGGAGGCTGGATATTCGTATGAACCGGAACCGGATCAGCTTTGTACGATTATGTTTACCTCCGGTACGACCGGAAAAAGTAAAGGTGTCATGCTGACCCACCGGAATCTGGCGGAGAATGCGACTTGCCTGGATATGAAGATCCCGCCCCGTATAACGATCCTTTCTGTTCTGCCGATTCATCATGCGTATTGCCTCAGTATGGACATTCTCAAAGGTATTTCACTGGGCAGTATCATTTGTATCAATGACTCGCTGCTTCGTGTGGCAAAGAATATCCGTCTGTTCCAGCCGGATATGATCGATCTGTTTGAATCCTATGGGATCACGATCCTGCAGGGATATGGTATGACGGAGTGTGCACCGGTCATCAGCACGAATGTGAGCTGGGATATCCGGAAAAATTCGGTTGGAAAGCTTCTGCCGAACTGTGAGGCGAAGGTGGTAGACAAAGAACTCTGGGTCCGCGGCAGCAGTGTGATGCAGGGATACTATCATATGCCGGAAGAAACAAAGGAGACGCTGGTGGACGGCTGGCTCAGAACCGGAGATCTGGGATATGTAGATGAAGACGGCTTTGTCTATCTGACCGGTCGGAAGAAGAATCTGATCATTACGAAAAACGGAGAGAATGTGTCTCCGGAAGAACTGGAGAACAAGATTGGTGAGGCCCGCCTTGTACAGGAAAATCTGGTTCGTGAAAAAGAAGGCGTGATCGAGACGGAGATATTCCCGGATCTGGATTATGTGAAAAAGAAACGGATCAAAAATGTGGAAGAAGAACTTCAGAAAGTGATCGATGCTTATAATCAGGAAGCACCGGCGTATAAAAGAGTGTACAAACTGAAGGTCAGAGAGCGGGAGTTTGAGAAAACGCCTTCTAAGAAAATTAAACGGTATTAAATCGGGCGTTGAGCGCCTGGTCAGGATATGGTATGATAAAAAGAGGATTGCAGGTGCAGTCCTCTTTGTTTCAGCTATATATATTTCTGATAAAAGCACGGGAGGTGGCAGAGATGTCTACAGCACTGGAAAACCAGGATATTCCGCGGTATCTGCGCGTGTATCATTATTATAAAGAACTGATCCTGAGCGGAAAGCTGGCACCGGATACGAAGCTTCCGTCGATCCGGAAGGGGGCGATCCAGCTTCAGATCAGCCGCACGACGCTGGAGAACGCTTATCTGCTCCTTGCCGCCGAGGGATACATTCTCTCCAAACCGCAGAGTGGGTATTATGTCACAGACATTGCGGTGCAGAAGAAAAAGCCGTCGGACATCGGAGAGGTGCGAAAAAGCAGGAAGAAACAGGAAATACAGTACGATTTCGTGACCTCGAACGTGGATCGGGAGAGTTTCCGGTTTGAACTCTGGAGACGTTATATGAAGAGCGCGCTGCGTCAGGATACAAAACTTCTGACTTATGGCGAACCGCAGGGAGAGCAGGAATTCCGGGAAGTGCTCAGTTCTTACCTTCACAAGGTGCGGGGAGTGATCTGTTCGCCGGAACAGATTGTGATCGGGGCAGGTGTGCAGAGCCTTTTGCATATTCTCTGTCCGATGATCTGGGAGCGGAAGACGGCTGCATTTTATAATCCGGAGTTTGTGCAGGGACGCGCGATCTTTGAAGATTACGGATTTACATTTGCAGAAAACTACAAGGAAGAGGGCTGCAAAGTATATTATCTTTCGCCGTCACAGATGACGAAGTGGGGAGGTATGATGACGGTTTCCGAACGACTTGCGCTGATCGGGGAAGCTGAGGAGAGGGATCTGCTGATCATAGAAGATGATTATAACAGTGAGTTCCGCTATTTCCAGAGGCCGACTCCGTCCCTTCAGGGACTGGCAGGCGGAAGAGGTGTGGTGTATCTGGGGACCTTTTCCAAAATGCTGCTTCCGTCCATTCGAATGAGTTTCATGGTGCTTCCGCCGGAACTTCTGGAAAGCTATGATGCACGAAAGGACCGTTATAACCAGACGGCATCCAAGGCAGAACAGATCGCACTGACACAGTTTATCCGCGACGGGCATCTTGCCGGGCAGATCCGGAAATCCCGGAAAATACATATGGCAAAGGCAGGACAACTGGCAGCTACGGTGGAACAGGTTCTCGGAAGGAAGGCAAAAGTCAGGATCGGCGACTCGGGTTTCCATGTCTATGTGGAGCTTGATACGAAATTACCCGCCGGGGAAATTGCGGAAAAGGCGAAGGAGAAAGGGCTGCTTCTTTCACCGGTGCCTGCTGATAACAGGGAGTCAAAATGTACGATCATGATGAATTGTGCAGGTGTGCCGGTGGATAAATACCATGCGGCGATGAAGCTGCTGGAAGAATGTGTGGGGTGAAGAAATGGAAGTGACACATGAACTGATCGTGCCGAATGAGGACCTGCCCTTTAAAATGTTTTTATTTGAGGGCAAAAACGGGAATTATTTCCGGGATAAACACTGGCACCGGTCGGTTGAGATCTTTGCGGTGTTTGACGGAAATCTGGAATTCTATATTGATGAAAAAAAGACGGTTCTTGCCGCCGGAGAATTTGTGATCGTGAATTCCAATGAGATTCATTCTATCGTGGCCAGAGAGCCGAATCAGACTGTGGTACTGCAGATGCCGCTTGGCACATTCGAAGCCTATTATACGGATGAGCAGTTTATCTGTTTTACACATAGTGACCGGGGCCAGGATGCATTTGTCATGCAGCTTGTCCGCGATATGTTCGTTACATATCAGGAAAAAAAGACGGGCTATGAACTGAAAGTGCAGAGCTTATATTATATGCTGATCTATCTTATGGTCACCCGTTACCGTAAACTTGAGGTGAGTGAGGAGATCGTCAGATCCCGCAGAAATCTGGGGCGTCTGTCAGAGATCATCAGTTATATTAAGGAGAATTATACCTCTGAGATTTCACTGGAAAAGCTTTCGGAGGTGTTTGGATATTCACCGACGTATCTGTCCCGGATGTTCCGGAAATATGCACATATGAATTATAAATCCTATCTGCAGAGCGTCCGGCTGGAGTACGCATACAGAGAGCTGATGAATACTTCAAACAGCATAGGAGAAATAGCAGAGCACCATGGATTTACGGACGCAAGAGCATTTACAAGAGCTTTTAAAACGAAATACGGAATGCTGCCAAGTGATTATAAAAAGACAAAAAAATGCAGTTAAATGGACAAGTTTTCGGTAGCGGAGAAAACGCTGGAAATGCTATATTATACCTAACGATAAGAATTCTGGACAGCGTCAATCTGTAAACTATTCGGGGATAAAAAATGGAATGTGAAACCTTTGTTTTACAGGTATTCAGACAAAAGGAGAGAGGATTATGAAAATTAAAAATGTAACAGACAAAGAATTTGCACAGTATGGACGTATTCTCAATGACTACTATGAATTCGGAGGAATTATGGAAATGATGGAACAGTATCCGGTTCCGGACGATGTAGTCTATGTGCCTTCTGTGGAACAGCTTGAAACCGGAAGGACGGCCATTAACCTCAGAATGCGCATGTTCGGTGAACTCCCGATTCAGATCGGGTACTGCATCGGTAAGAATACCAAATTGAATGCGTTGGAGTATCACAGAAGTTCAGAAGTCGATATCGCGGTCACTGATATGATCCTGCTTTTGGGAAGACAGCAGGATATTCAGAATATGGTTACATATGACACAGCAAATGTGGAAGCGTTCTTTGTGCCGGCAGGAACCGGAGTGGAACTTTATGCGACAACGCTCCACTATGCACCGTGCAGCACGGACGAGAATGGGTTCAAATGCGTCGTTGTACTGCCGGAAGGAACTAACACAGATCTTATGATCTGCCACACCAAGTCCTATGATGACAAGCTCCTTTTCGCAAAGAATAAATGGCTTCTGGCTCATGAAGAGGCCGGAATCGAAGGAGGATTTATCGGACTTACCGGAGAGAATATTGATCTTTCCAAATAGGAAGTAAAGACACGTGATTGGGAACTGATTTGAATGAATGAACAGGAGGAATGAATCATGAACAACATGCCAGAAGTGAAAATCGGAATCGTTGCAGTCAGCCGTGACTGTTTTCCGGAGAGCCTTTCCGTAACAAGAAGAGAAGCCCTTGTAAATGCATACAAAGCAAAATACGGGGATAACGATATTTACGAATGTCCGGTCTGTATCGTAGAGAGTGAGATTCACATGGTACAGGCGCTGGAAGACATCAAAAAGGCCGGATGTAATGCGCTGGTCGTTTATCTTGGAAATTTCGGACCGGAGATCTCAGAGACGCTCCTTGCAAAACATTTTGACGGACCGAAGATGTTCGTGGCAGCGGCAGAAGAGACAGGTAATAATCTGATTCAGGGACGCGGGGACGCATACTGCGGTATGCTGAATGCAAGCTACAACCTGAAGCTCCGTAACATCAAGGCATATATCCCGGAATATCCGGTGGGAACTGCCGGGGAATGTGCGGATATGATCCATGAGTTTGTACCGATCGCACGTGCAATCATCGGCCTGAATGATCTGAAGATCATCAGCTTCGGACCGAGACCGCTTAATTTCCTGGCCTGCAATGCTCCGATCAAGCAGCTTTATAATATCGGAGTTGAGATTGAAGAGAACTCCGAACTGGATTTATTTGAAGCATATAACAAGCATGCAGGTGATGAGAGGATCCCTGCTGTTGTGAAAGAGATGGAAGAAGAACTCGGCACCGGCAATAAAAAACCGGAAATCCTGCAGAAACTTGCACAGTATGAACTGACATTGAAGGACTGGGTGGAAGCACACAGAGGATACAGAAAATACGTTGCGATCGCAGGAAAATGCTGGCCTGCTTTCCAGACGCAGTTCGGATTTGTTCCATGCTATGTGAACAGCCGTCTGACGGCGCAGGGAATTCCGGTATCCTGTGAAGTGGATATTTACGGAGCGCTCAGCGAATTTATCGGAACGGTCATCAGTCAGGATGCGGTTACCCTGCTTGATATCAACAATTCCGTACCGGCTGATCTTTATGAAGAAGATATCAAAGGAAAATACGACTATACACAGAAAGATACATTTATGGGATTCCACTGCGGCAACACCGCATCTTCCAAGCTTTCTTTCTGCGAAATGAAATACCAGATGATCATGGCAAGAGCACTTCCGGAAGAAGTGACACAGGGAACGCTGGAAGGCGATATCGTGCCTGGTGACATTACATTCTTCAGACTGCAGAGCACTGCCGACAACATTCTTCGCGCATACATTGCACAGGGCGAAGTACTTCCGGTAGCGACCCGTTCCTTTGGTTCCATCGGCATCTTCGCGATCCCGGAGATGGGACGTTTCTACCGTCATGTACTGATCGAGAAGAATTTCCCGCACCATGGAGCGGTTGCGTTCGGACATTATGGAAAAGCACTGTTCGAAGTGTTCAAATACATCGGTGTGCCGGTCGAGGAAATCGGTTATAATCAGCCGAAGGGTGTAAGATACCCTACTGAGAATCCATGGGCGTAAGAATTATTCGGATCTGCAGGTAAATGGAGGAAAAAACATGCTGTATATTGGAGTAGATTTGGGAACGTCAGCGGTGAAGCTGCTGCTCATGGACGAAAAAGGTAAGATAAAAAGAATTGTATCGAAGGAATATCCTCTGGAATTTCCGCATCCGGGATGGTCTGAGCAGCATCCTGAGGACTGGTATGAGAGATCTGCGGAAGGAATCCGGGAACTTGTGGACGGGTTCGATAAAGAGCAGGTTGCAGGCATCAGCTTTGGAGGTCAGATGCATGGTCTCGTCATTCTGGACGAGAACGATGAGGTCATCCGCCCTGCCATTTTGTGGAATGACGGAAGAACGACAAAAGAGACAGATTATCTGAACCAGGTAATCGGAAAAGACAAGTTATCGGAATACACGGCCAATATTGCATTTACCGGATTCACTGCCCCGAAGATACTCTGGGTAAAAGAAAAGGAGCCGGAGAATTTCGCAAGAATAAAGAAGATCATGCTTCCGAAGGATTATCTCGCTTACCGGCTTTCCGGAAGCTTCTGCACGGATTATTCCGATGCGTCCGGAATGCTTCTCATGGATGTGAAGAACAAGTGCTGGTCTAAGGAAATGTTGAAGATCTGTGGTATTACAGAAGAACAGCTCCCGAAGCTTTATGAGAGTTATGAAGTGGTTGGAAATCTGACACCAGAAGCAGCCCGGGAACTGGGACTGCACGAGCAGGTGAAGGTGATCGCAGGAGCCGGAGACAATGCGGCGGCGGCAGTCGGAACGGGAACCGTAGGCAATGAGAAATGTAATATTTCCCTCGGGACTTCCGGAACGATCTTCATTTCCAGCGGAAGATTCGGCGTAGACAAACACAATGCATTGCATTCCTTTGCTCATGCAGACGGACACTATCATCTGATGGGATGTATGCTCAGCGCTGCGTCCTGCAATAAATGGTGGTCCGAAGAGATCCTGGGGACGACGGATTATGCGGCGGAACAGAAACAGATCACGAAGCTGGGAGAGAATCATGTATATTATCTTCCGTATCTGATGGGAGAGCGTTCTCCGCATAACGATCCGTTTGCAAGAGCGACCTTCATCGGAATGACGATGGATACCTCCAGATCGGATATGACACAGGCCGTTCTGGAGGGCGTGGCATTTGCACTCAGAGATTCCCTCGAAGTGGCGAGAAGTCTCGGCATCCGCCCGGAATGCACCAGAATCTGCGGTGGGGGAGCCAAAAGTCCGCTGTGGAGAGCGATGATTGCCAATATTATGAACCTGACGGTGGAAGTGATCGAAAGCGAAGAAGGTCCTGCACTTGGAGGAGCGATCCTTGCCGCGGTTGGCTGCGGCGAATATCCGGATGTGGAGACGGCCGCAAAGAAATTGGTGAAAGTGAAAAAGATTATTGAACCGGAAAGAGAACTGGTCAGAAAATATGAAGTACAATATCAGAAATTCCGCAAAATTTATCCGGCAGTCAAAGAACTTTTTCGTGATATTTCGGAATAATTTATAAAAAGGTCCACTGGACCTTTTTTTGATTTTTCGGCACCGTTGACATGAAAGTTGAAACCCCGTATAATTGATAACAAAGAAAGTCATATACAGGAGGATGATAATTCTATGCTTATTGCAGGAAATGACGAAGAAAAGAGAAACAGATTATGGAATTATGCCATGAGGGGAGCGACGATACTGATACTCATCGTGGCAGTGTTTTTCTTATATAAAGGATTCTTTGGCAATCCGCTGGAAGGAACCTGGAATCAGGAGGACAGTGATATGATTCTGGAAATCAGGGGAAAGAATCAGGCAAATCTTGTATGGGATAATCTGATCGAGAATCAGACACTGACTGTGGATATGGAGTATTCACTGGATAAATCTAACAAAGAGATCACCTTCCAGATCCATCAGGACGCTCTGGAAGCGGCTGCGAAGAAGCTGGATGGCGGTGCCTCGGCCGAGGACATTGAATCTGCCGTCAGTTCCATGCAGACCAAATTCCATTACAGTGTGGACGGAAGGGAACTGACATTGACAGAATGGGATTATGGGGATCAGATGTTCTTTACAAAAGGAAAATAACCGGCATCTGGAACGTTTGAACGTAAGATTTGAGTATATAGATTTGAGAAAGGAAGACGGAAGATGACGAGAAACGATACAAAAGTAATCCGGATCGGCAACTGCCGGATCGGAGGCGGGAATCCGGTTGCGATTCAGTCTATGACGAATACAAAGACGGAGGATGTGGATGCCACAGTGAGCCAGATTCTGGCACTGGAACGGGCAGGATGTGATATTATACGCTGTGCGGTTCCGACAATGGAGGCGGCAGAGGCTTTAAAAGAGATCAAGAAACAGATCCATATCCCGCTGGTTGCGGATATTCATTTTGATTACAGACTTGCAATCGCGGCGATCGAGAACGGTGCAGATAAGATCCGGATCAATCCGGGAAATATTGGAAGCGAGGACCGGGTAAGAGCCGTAGTTGAAAAGGCCAAAGAATACAATGTGCCGATTCGTGTGGGCGTAAACAGCGGCTCTCTGGAAAAAGAGCTGGTTGAAAAATACGGAGGCGTGACTGCGGAAGGAATCGTGGAAAGCGCATTGGACAAAGTTCATATGATTGAGCGGATGGGATATGAGAATCTGGTGGTCAGCATCAAATCTTCTGATGTCATGATGTGTGTGAAAGCACATGAACTGATTGCGAAGGAATGTCCGTACCCGCTGCATGTGGGGATTACCGAATCCGGAACGCTGATGTCCGGCAATATCAAATCCTCAGTCGGACTTGGAATTATTCTCCATGAGGGAATCGGGGACACGATCCGGGTATCTCTGACCGGAGATCCGCTGGAAGAGATCAAGAGTGCGAAGCTGATCCTTAAGACACTCGGTCTTCGTACTGGCGGGATCGAAGTGGTGTCTTGCCCGACCTGCGGAAGGACCCGGATTGATCTGATCTCTCTGGCGAATCAGGTAGAGACGATGGTGGCGGAATTTCCGCTGGATATCAAGGTTGCGGTTATGGGCTGTGTAGTAAATGGCCCGGGTGAGGCAAAAGAAGCAGATATCGGAATTGCAGGGGGGATCGGAGAAGGTCTTCTGATCAAAAAAGGCGAGATCATCAGAAAGGTGAAAGAAGAAGAGCTTCTGGATGCACTTAGAGACGAATTGGTACATTGGGGCGAATAGAGAATGACGAAATTATTTTTTGATGTATTTCCAACATTAAAACTGGATAGTGACAGCCAGGCGCTGTTTCGGGAGGTAGAGGTGACGAAAATCACCTCTACTTCTGCGAAAGACCATATTAAGGTACATATTTTCAGTACGCATCTGATTCCGAAGAAAACGGTGTATGACATCGAGCGTCAGATTGAGATGCAGCTCTTCTCGGGAATGGGGATTCCGGTGACGATTCTGGAAGAGTATCGCCTGTCGGGACTTTATACGCCGGAGAATCTGATGGAAGCGTATCGGGACAGCATTCTCTTTGAACTGGAACAGCGGAGTGTTCTGGAAAAAAACATGTTTCAGAAAGCGAAAATAGGATATGAAGGTGAGAATGTGATTCTCCTTACGCTGGCGGATACGATCGTGGCCGAGGGAAGGACAGATGCACTCTCCGCTTATCTAAAAGCTCTTTTTGAAGAAAGATTTCACGTTCCGGTGGAAATCCGGGTGGATTATGAGAAAGTCAAAGAGAGCAAATACCGCAAGTTCAATGAGATGCAGCTTCAGCAGGAAGTGGATGCGATCCTGGAACGGAACCACACCCTTCAGGCACAGCACGCAGCCGGCAAGGAGGAACATGCAGGAGACGCATCCGGAGGCGGCTCGTCCGAGAAGAAGCAGCAGACCGGGAAGAAGAAAGAGAACGAGGCAGGCAAGCAGGATACGAAGAAGCAGGAAAAGACCGAGGCAAAATCTCCGGAGCCAAAACAGGATTTTGCCGGAAAGACCGGTGGATTCAAAGGCAGCAAAGGCGGCGGAACATTCCAGAAGCGGGATTATCCGCTGAAACGTTCAGACGATCCGAATGTGATCTACGGGCGTGATTTTGATGATACGCCGATTGAATTAAAACAGGTCGTATCGGAAATGGGAGAGATTACAATTCGCGGACAGGTCATCAGTTTTGATACCCGCGAGATCCGGAATGAAAAGACGATCATCATGTTTGCGGTGACGGATTTTACCGATACGATCATGGTCAAAATGTTCACCCGGAACGATCAGCTTCCGGAGCTTCTTGCAGAGATCAAAACGGGTGTGTTCCTGAAGGTAAAAGGGGTTACTACGATTGATAAATTTGACGGGGAACTGACGATTGGCTCTGTAACAGGAATCCGTAAGGCAACAGACATCCGTGTTGGAAGAAAGGATAAATACCCGGAGAAGCGGGTGGAGCTGCACTGCCATACCAAAATGAGTGATATGGATGGAGTATCCGAGGCAACAGCGCTGGTGAAAAGAGCACATTCCTGGGGACACCCGGCCATTGCAATCACCGATCACGGAGTCGTACAGGCATTTCCGGATGCGAACCATTTCATCGAGGGGCTGGATAAAGACGATCCCTTCAAAGTCATCTACGGTGTGGAGGGATATCTGGTGGATGATCTGACCGAGATTGCCAAAGGAGCCGGAAGTCAGAGCCTGGATGATACCTATGTCGTGTTTGATATTGAGACGACCGGTTTCTCCGCAATCTCGGACCGGATTATCGAAATCGGGGCGGTGAAGGTGGAACACGGAGTCATCACGGACAAATTCAGTACCTTTGTCAATCCCGGAAGGCCGATTCCGTTTAAGATTACCGAGCTGACCAGCATCACGGACGAGATGGTCATGGATTATCCGGGCATTGAGGTGATCCTTCCGCAGTTCCTGGAATTCGTGGGCGACGCGCCTCTGGTGGCGCATAATGCCGGATTCGATGTGGGATTTATCGAACAGAACTGTCGTTATCAGGATATTGAACCGCATTTTGTGTCGGTCGATACCGTAGCACTGGCGCGTGTCCTTTTGCCGTCCCTGTCCAAATATAAGCTGGACGTGGTGGCAAAAGCGCTGGATATTTCTCTGGAAAATCATCATCGTGCGGTGGATGATGCAGGTGCGACGGCGGAGATCTTTGTAAAATTTATTGAAATGTTAAAAGAACGTGACATCACAACACTGAAAGGTGTGAACCGTTTTGGAAATCTGAATCCGGATGCGATCCGGAAGCTTCCGACGTATCATGTCATCATTCTTGCCAAAAACGATCTTGGAAGAGTGAATTTATACACGCTTGTTTCGCTGTCCCACCTGACTTATTACGGAAGACGGCCGAGAATTCCCAAAAGTGTACTAAACCAATACCGGGAAGGATTGATCGTGGGCAGTGCCTGCGAGGCCGGGGAGCTTTATCAGGCACTCCTGAATGGAAAATCCGATGAGACCATTGCGAAGATCGTGGATTTCTATGATTATTTGGAGATTCAGCCGTTGGGAAATAATGCATTTATGATCGATAGCGATAAGGTCAGTGCGATCAATTCCATGGAGGATGTCAAGGACATGAACCGGAAGATCGTTCGGCTGGGAGAACAGTTCCATAAGCCGGTCGTGGCAACCTGTGATGTGCATTTCATGGATCCGGACGATGAAGTTTACCGCCGTATCATTATGGCGGGAAAAGGTTTCTCAGACGCGGACCAGCAGGCACCTCTCTATCTTCGGACGACGGAAGAAATGCTGGAAGAATTTGCCTATCTGGGCTCCGAGAAGGCATATGAAGTGGTAATTGCAAATACGAATAAAATTGCCAATATGATTGAGAAGATCTCACCGGTGAGGCCGGACAAATGCCCGCCGGTCATTGAGAATTCCGATCAGCTTCTGACGGACATCTGTTATACTAAGGCGTACTCCATGTATGGCAATCCGCTCCCGGAAATCGTAGAAGAACGATTGAAAAGGGAGCTGCATTCCATTATTTCCAATGGATTTGCCGTTATGTATATCATTGCACAGAAACTGGTATGGAAATCAAACGAAGACGGATATCTGGTTGGTTCCCGTGGTTCCGTAGGGTCCTCTTTTGTGGCGACCATGTCCGGAATTACGGAGGTGAATCCGCTGTCCCCGCATTACTATTGCCAGAAATGTCATTACAGTGATTTCACTTCGGATGAGGTGCGAAAATATGCCGGAGGATGCGGGCACGATATGCCGGACAAGCTGTGCCCGGTCTGTGGGGAAAAGCTGATCAAAGACGGATTTGACATTCCATTTGAGACTTTCCTCGGATTTAAGGGAAACAAAGAGCCGGATATCGACTTGAACTTCTCCGGGGATTATCAGAGTAAAGCGCATAAATACACGGAAGTTATTTTTGGTCAAGGTCAGACCTTCCGTGCAGGAACGATCGCGGCCCTGGCTGATAAGACGGCGTACGGGTATGTAAAAAATTATTATGAAGAGCGGGGCGACCGCAAACGGAATTGTGAGATTGACCGAATTGTACAGGGATGCACGGGGATCCGGCGAAGTACCGGGCAGCATCCGGGAGGAATTGTTGTCCTTCCGCACGGCGAGGATATCAACTCTTTTACCCCGATTCAGCATCCGGCAAATGATATGACGACGGACATTATTACGACGCATTTTGATTACCATTCCATTGACCACAACCTGCTGAAATTAGATATTCTCGGACACGATGATCCGACGATGATCAAGACCCTGGAGGAGCTGATCAATTCCGATTCCATGGACACCGGTTATGATGGAGTGAACCGTATTTTTAAGGCGACGGATATCCCGCTTGATGATCCGGGAGTTATGTCCCTTTTTGCGGGAACTGAGGCACTGGGAATCAAACCGGAGGATATCGACGGGTGTCCGGTGGGATGCCTTGGAATTCCGGAGTTCGGAACGGATTTCGTTATTCAGATGGTCGTGGACACCAAACCCAAGACCTTATCCGATCTGATCCGTATTTCCGGACTTTCACACGGAACCGACGTGTGGCTGAATAACGCGCAGACTCTGATCGAAGAAGGAAAAGCAACGATTTCTACGGCAATCTGTACCCGAGACGACATTATGACCTACCTGATCAATAAAGGACTGGACAGTGAGGAATCCTTTACGATCATGGAACGTGTGCGTAAGGGGACTGTGGCGAAAGGAAAATGTAAAGAATGGCCGGAGTTTAAAAAAGATATGCTGGAGCATGATGTGCCGGAATGGTATATCTGGTCCTGTGAGAAAATCAAATACATGTTCCCGAAGGCACATGCGGCGGCATACGTCATGATGGCGTACCGAATCGCCTACTGTAAATTGAATTACCCGCTTGCCTATTATGCGGCTTATTTTGGTATCCGTGCGTCTGCGTTCTCTTATGAACTGATGGGGCAGGGAAAAGATAAGCTTTTATATCACATGAAAGAGTATAAGCGCCGGGCGGAATTAAATCAGCTCAGTAAAAAAGATCAGGATACACTGAAGGATATGAAAAATGTATTGGAAATGTACGCGAGAGGTTTCGAATTTTTGCCAATCGATATCTATGAATCAGCAGCAACAAAATTCAAGATCGTGGACGGAAAGCTCCTGCCTCCTTTAAACACCATTGAAGGAATGGGGGATAAAGCTGCAGAAGCTGTGGAGATTGCTTCCAAGAATGGCCCATATCTATCAAAAGACGATTTCAGACAGCGCACGAAAGTCAGCAAAACAGTCATTGATCTGATGGATGAGATGGGGCTTCTCGGAGATCTTCCGGAAACCAATCAGCTTTCACTTTTTGACTTTACATAAGCTATATTGGAGTACTTGTCTTGTCCCGAAATAAAAAAGGAATCGTATATTTTACGATTCCTTTTTTCCCTCATCTAAATTCATGTATGTCTTTTAAATATTTAAATAAAATTGCGATTTACATATATAAAAGGTACACCAAATTTTGATTACAGCTTTGTTACGTTCACTGCCTGAGGTCCCTTTTCGCCCTGGAAAATCTCAAATTCTACTTCCTGACCTTCTTCAAGGCTCTTGTATCCTTCCATGTTCAGTCCGCTGTAATGAACGAAAATATCATTACCGGCTTCGTCAGAGATGAATCCATAGCCTTTTTGGTTGTTAAACCATTTTACGGTGCCCTTGTTCATCGGTACTACCTCCATTATAGATTTGTGGATAACGAGCATCAACCGTTACCAAAGTGTATATATTCTATACTACTTTATCATGCATTTGTAAATTCGTCAATAGTTGCATGATAAATGCGCAAAAAACTATGTGATTATAACAAAAAGCAAAAAAAATTAGCGATTTTTCATTGTGTGAAAATGCATTATCCTTTACAATGATAGAAAAGAAAGAAAATTTGGAGGGAATCTTGTATGAGAATATCTACGAAAGGAATATATGCATTAGAAATAGTAGCAGACCTTGCCATGCATTCGACAGAGGATTCCTGGGAAAGCCTTAAAAATATTGCGAATCGTCGAAACCTTTCAGAAAAATATTTGGAACGTATTATGAAAGGACTGAAAGACAATGGGGTCGTTGTCAGCGTACGCGGGGCGTATGGCGGATACTGTCTTGCAAAAAATGCGGAAGAAATTACAGCATATGATGTGTTGGCAGCAGTGGAAGATGAAATGATTCCCGTATCCTGTCTCGGAGAGAAAGGGGAATGCGACAGGAATAATGGCACATGTGCTGTGCAGGAAGTGTGGCAGCAGCTCTGGGAGAGAATACAGAAGACTACAGAGAAGGTCACACTTCAGGATATTGTTGACGAAGTGGAAAAAATGAACAATGAAACGTAGAGAGGTATGTTATGAAAGTCTCTAAAAAAGCAAGATATGGGTTAAGAGCGTTAGTGGATCTGGCGGTTCACATTCAGGAATGCCCGGTGCCTCTGGTGGAGATTGCCAAGCGGCAGGAGATGTCTCTGAATTATCTGGAACAGGTATTGGGTGCATTGAGAAAAGCCGGGATCGTGAAGAGTATGAAAGGGCCAAAAGGAGGTTATTCGTTAGATAAAGAACCGAAAGAAATCACGGTAGAAGAAATATTGGCTGCAGTAGAGGGAAAATTCTGCATTGTCGAAAAAAAAGAGGAGAAAGAACTGGACGCGCTCCAGAGAGCGATCAGAAAACTGGTTTGGGATCAGATTGATGAGGATGTGATTGCCTTGCTTCAGGATATGACACTTGCCGAAATTGCGGATAAAGCAAGTGAATCTGAGAAAAAATTGAAAACGGAATCCGGTGTTGACGCGAACAGGGAAATGTGAGTATAATAAGTTAGCAATGAGAAAGAGACAAAGAGAAGAATGGCGGTGCCTTTTCCGGTATTGCCATAAGGAATATAGATTATGAATTTGCTGACTATGGAACATGTAACCAAATCCTACACAGATCGAATCCTGCTGAATGATGTCGGATTTGGAATCAATGAAAATGAGAAAATCGGTGTGATTGGAATCAACGGGATGGGGAAATCGACACTTTTGAAGGTGGCGGCACAGATAGAACCATATGATTCGGGAAAAATCAGCATGGGGAATCATGTGAAGATTTGTTACCTTCCCCAGACACCGGTTTTTGCGGAAGGAACGACGATTCTTCGGGCAGCGGTCGAGGGAAATACTGATGAGATGAATCGATGGACGATTGAGGCCGAAGCAAAATCGATGCTGAATCAGCTTGGATTCACGGATTATAATGAAAAGATCGAGCATATGTCGGGGGGACAGAAGAAGCGGGTTGCGCTGGTTCAGGCACTGCTGACGCCGGCAGACATCCTGATTCTGGATGAGCCGACCAACCACCTGGATCATGCAATGTCAGAATGGTTGGAAGAGTATCTGATACGCTTTCGGGGCGCCATTTTGATGGTGACACATGACCGCTATTTTCTGGACCGGGTGGTGAACCGGATCGTAGAGGTGGATAAAGGGAAATTGTACAGTTATCCGGGAAATTATTCGGAATTTGTGCGCCTGAAAGAAGAACGAGAAAGCATGGAACTAGCGACAGAGAGAAAGCGGAAAAGTCTGCTCAGGACGGAGCTGGAATGGCTGCATAGAGGCGCGAGAGCGCGCAGTACAAAGCAGAAAGCACATATTGACCGGATCAAAGCGATGCAGGAGATGAAGGACATTCAGGCAGAACGCCGGGTTCAGTTTGACTCGGCGGCATCCCGCATGGGAAATAAGACAATTGAATTGTCCGGAATTTCAAAGTCATATGGGGAAAGATGCCTGATTCGGGATTATTCCTATATTTTTCTGCGCAATGACCGGATTGGGATCATCGGACCGAACGGATGTGGTAAATCCACATTGCTTAAGATCATTAACGGGATCGCGAAGCCGGACAGAGGAACAGTGGAAGTGGGACAGACCATCCGCATGGGTTATTTTTCCCAGGAAAATGAATATATGGATACATCACTTAAAGTGATCGATTATATCAAAGAAGTGGGAGAATACATCACCACATCGGACGGTAAGATCACAGCTTCACAGATGCTGGAACGTTTTTTATTTGACGGAGCGATGCAGTGGTCTCCGATCGAGAAGCTTTCAGGAGGAGAAAGGCGGAGGTTGTATTTGCTGCGTATTCTGATGGGAGCACCGAATGTGCTGATTCTGGATGAGCCGACTAACGATCTGGATATTCAGACGCTCACGATTCTGGAGGATTATCTGGATCATTTTGCGGGAATTATCATTATCGTCTCACATGACCGGTATTTTCTGGATCGGACGGTGAACCGTATTTTTGCGTTTGAAGGAGACGGAGTGATCCGGCAGTCCGAAGGCGGATATTCGGATTATCTGATCCGGAAAGAGCTGGAGACCATTTCGGAAGATGAAGACGGCAGGCGTGGTGCCATTCCGAACAAGAATAATAGAGACGGCACCGGAACGACGGAAAATCAGAAACAACCCGCCAAAGACACATGGAAACAGCGTGAGAAAAAACTTAGATTTACCTATAAAGAACAGAAAGAATTCGAAACGATTGATGACGATATTGCCAGATTGGAAGCAAAAATTGAAAATCTGGACGAAGAGATTCTGAAAAATGCAACAAACTCTCTTCGCCTTGGTGAACTTGTAGCTGAGAAAGAAGGGGTGGAAGCAGAATTAGAAGAGAAGATGGAGCGCTGGGTCTATTTAAATGATCTGAATGAGCGCATACAGGAAGCGAAAGAATGATTTAGTTTAGGAGGTAACAGCTATGTGGAACAGACAGGAACTAAAAATGAGAGGGAAAATGGCGTTTAAACGCAACTATGGTGCAGCAGTTGCGGTTGCACTTCTGATGGGAATTATTTCCCTGATCTTCGGAGGCGGAAATGTCACAGAAAGACTTCAGTATTCGGATACAGTCGAGTATTCCGGTTCAGCATCTCAAAATGTGATTGAGGACTTCCTGAGTTCACCGAAAGGAATGTTGTTTGCAGGAATTGCTACATCGATCGTGCTTGTGATGGCACTGGTCGGAATGGTGCTTCAGTATCTGGTGGAAAACGTACTGATCGTCGGTGGATCACGTTTCTTCGTATTGAACCAGACCGAAAGACCGGGAGTAGGGACGATGCTCGATCCGTTCAGGTCAGGACATTACGGCAACGTTGTACTGACTATGTTTCTTAGAGACTTGTATGTGTTCCTGTGGTCACTTCTTCTCGTGGTACCGGGAATCGTGAAATCTTACGAATATAAAATGGTCCCGTACATCCTTGCCGAGAATCCGGGAATGGACAGAAAAGAAGCATTCCTGATCAGCAAACAGATGATGGAAGGCCAGAAATGGGAGGCATTTGTGCTTGATCTTTCCTTCATCGGATGGAATATTTTATCTGTATTTACATGCGGAATTCTGTCCGTGCTTTATGTAGAACCGTATTATCAGGCAACGATTGCTGAGATGTATTCATTTAATAAAATGAGAGCATATCAGCAGGGATTTATCCGATAAGTGACTGGTAGGGTGGCTGGTGGGGGATACGTCCCCATCAGCCACCTTTTACTTTTTATTTTGCAGCATTCTTGGCATATTTTGTTGTAACAAGTTTTTCATATGGTGTTCTTTCTTCCAGCTCTCCGGCACTTTGCAGGATATCCTGCAGAAGTTCGAAGCTTTCTTTTTCAAAAATCAGATTCTCTTTCCAGGTATCCTGTTCATAATAACGTCTGACGATGGCGGTGATGGTTTCAAGATCGTTCTCCTTGAATTGTGGAGCAATGACTTCGGCGATTTCTTCCGGGGTATGTGTCTGGACGTAATCCATACCTTTTTGAAGCGCATTGGTGAAACTTTGGATCACATCCGGGTTTCCTTTCATATAGCTGCTTTTTGCACTGTAGGCTGTGTAGGGAACGTAACCGGAATCTACACCGAGTGATGCTACGACATAACCGGCATTCTGCTGTTCCAGTGTGGTTGCTGCAGGTTCGAACTCGATTGTGAAGTCTCCCTGACCGCCGGAAAATGCGGCGGCGGTGGAACCGAAATCGATGCTTTGATTGATGGTCAGGTCTTTGGAAGGATCAATTCCATTTTGTTTGAGGATATACTCGAATACCATTTCCGGCATGCCACCTGCTGCCTCCATAGCAATGTAAATAATCGTCTGATAACTGCTTTGCGGTCATTTCAGCAGGCAAATCAGACACAAAATTGCAGGCAAGTGCTGTGATTTCTTCCTTTGTCTTTACGATGTTGTATGGCTTCAATGAATTATCCGTAGCTTCCAGGATTCCTTGTTCTTTCATTAGCTCGATATAGGGCATGATATTTTTCTTTGTCTTCTTGATTCCAAGCGCTGTTATGTGTTCCGCAAGATATTTCGCAGATGTAAAATGCCGTTCTTCCTCAGCAATCAGTTTCATGACAACAGCAATGATCGTATTCTCACGGCGGTTCAGCTCGATAGCAGGACTGTAATCAATCAGATTGGATAAGCCGTATTTTAATGTAATCTCCGGAAGGCCATTTTCATCTACCTCAATACGCTCAATGAGCAGTTCAATATCTCTTCGGTCAAGATTTCCTCCTGCGATGATCTTATCTACAACATCCAGAGCATTTCTAAGTTTATCCTTCACATCCGGAGTTTCTAAAACTGTTGCATTCAGATCGCTTAACTTTTTTTCCAATCCACGGATTTGTGATAATAAATCATTCTGCAAGGAATCGTAAGTTTCTTTAATCAGATCTTCATTTCCGGCAGAGATTGCCATATCTTTTACTTTTTGAGTAAGAAGCACTTTGAGCTGATTTTTTCGTTCGTTGATGTCTGCTTGAAGATCCAGTTTCTTTTCTTCTATTGTTTTCTTCTCTGATTCAAAATCCTTCAAGTCATAGCTGGCGATTACTTCACATAAGGCATTCCGACACAGCTTGATATAGGCTAAAACATCCTCCATCAGATCCGCTTCTTCAATCAAATGAGCTTTCGAACAATAGCGTCTTCCCTTTGTGTTGTAGGTAGTGCAGATATAATATTTTCGCTCTCTGGCAGAAGTCTGGCGTTTGATCGGAGTCAGGCGGCACCCGCAGTCTTTGCAAAAAAGACAACTTCCAAATGGATTTGGAATCTCAGATCCAATCCACTCACCACGGCTGCCGCGGTAATTTGTTCTGTTACGTTTTTCTTTTAATTCCTGTACGAGTGAAAATGTTGCCCGATCAATGATTGCCGGATGATGATTTTTAAAGATGCATTGCTCCTCTTTGGGAACTCGTTTATCTTTCCCGTGCACGGTATTTCTTGCACGCTTCCTTAGACGAAATGTGCCCATGTAAAAATCATTATCCAGAATTTCTTTTACCATTCCATCTGTCCAAGTTGAAACAACTTTACGTTTCGATAACCGCCCTTCTTCAAGCTCCCGTTCCCGCTGTACCATGGATGGCGTGGGTATTCCCTGATCGGTCAAATAGTTCGCAATTTTGCGGTATCCAGATCCGGAAATATAAAGATCGTAAATCCGTTTGATTTCTTCTGCTTCTTTTGGAACAATTTCCAGTATTGTTTTGTCCTTTGGATTACGTCTGTATCCGAAGGGTGGTCGAGTAATCAAAGTACCTTCTTTCTGTCTGGCACCGATGGCACGTTTAATCTTTTTACTGGTATCCTTTACATAACGTTCATTGAACCATGTCTTTATACCGATGGTATCGTCATTAGAGTCCATGGAATCGTAATTATCATCGATAACGATCAGATGCTTTCCACGTTCCTGAAATTCGTCCAGAAGCAAAAGAACCTTTGCATTATGGCGGCCTAAACGTGAAAAATCTTTGACGTATACAGTATCAATTTCTTTATCCAGATCCGCCATCATTTGCTGAAAGCCCGGTCTGTCAAAGATGTAGCCAGAAACCCCGTCGTCTTCATACCACCGATCAATGACAGTATCATGATCGGCAGCATATTGATTGATGATTAGTTTCTGGTTTTCTATCGAGACGTAGTTTTTTTTGTCATCGTCTCTGGAGAGTCGAACGTAACCTGCGTTCATTGATACACTTCCTTTCTGATGATTAGATATGGTTTTTGATTAGAGATTTTAATCCGTCATGGATATTTTTCTCGCTGCTTCCATCAAGAAATACAACCACTCGAAATCCCAAATTCAAAAACAGTACCTTTGCTTCTTCAAATTCTTGCTGTGACGAAAAATCATTCCGCCAGAGGTAATAGGTTGGTTTATTCATAATCTGTTTTCCCCTATTTTTTCTAAATGTATGAAACGATAGCACTATGTGTGCATGTCTTAGTGGTTCCATTAATGAATATGGAATTTTTGATTTGGTGAAGAAGAGAAGGGAATTCTTCTTGTTTTTGAATTTGTATTATAAGTATACACGAATAACGAAGAGTTTTGGTTTCATGAGATGTAACTTATATATAAATTGACGTCACTGCTATTTTTCCTTTGGAGAAAAAATAGGAGATTCTAAAAATGTTATTGTATATGAAAGAAAGGAGGTGAAATGCATGAAAAGCAGTAAAAAACTATTTAATAAAGTAACAACTAGAAAACCGGAAAGAACGAAAGGAGTAATGCTTATGAAAAAGAATTTTAGAAACGATTATCTGTCTGAGAGAAGTATAAGTAGTAGTTTTACAAACGATTTACTTAAGAACGAAATGAAAGAAAGATTGCATGAAGAGATTATAAAAATGAATTCTTCATGTGATAAGTCCTATACACACGCGTATATTCCATGGCGCGAATTTGACGGACTTTTAGTCGAATGCGAGAGGTGCGAAAAATTAGATTGTGAACGCAATGGTGGAGAAGCATTTGGTTTTAAGGTTTACTATATGCGAGGCGGTCAGGAATACGACGTTTGTACCATTGGGCTTATTTACGATGAAAGAAATGCATATGAAGCAGATTATTTGATTGATATGTACATTTAGATTATCTGTTTGCAAAACATAAGATAGGGACTGTAGTCGAAAAAGAGGAAGATGTTTGCTTTTTAGGCAGCATCTTTCTCTTTTTCGATTATTGGCGTGAAAATGTGGCGGGTATTATTTCTCGGTTGTGTGGAAAAACATTTGTTCCGGGAATTCCCATTTTGCACATATATGATAGAAAAAGAGGTTTATAGAAAAAGTATATTCTGAAGCAAAATTGAGTTGTAAGGTAATCTATGTAGAAAATGGTCATTTGTCGTATAGATTTTTCAAGAATTACACACATACTTTTTATGTTCTAAGTTTTGAAATGATTTTTGATTTATTTTAATCTAAAACTGAATTTAAACGTTATTAAAAAAACAAATTCCGTAATAAGTTATACGGAATTTGTTTTTAACGAGAAAATAAACACATTATAAATTTAAACTATCAAATGAAATTCACGTGTGAAAAATGTTTGATTTTGTCTAAAAAATCCACTTGATTTAATCAGAATCAATGAATTGCACATTCCGAATAAACGGAATGTCATTTTCGCATAAGCGGTGTATTCGGAATGCATCACCCGTGTGCTTTATTGTGAGCGGAAGCAGCCTATGCCATTGCTTGCTTGATTACCATAAACTGCAAATAGATTCTGGGGTCAATGGGGCATATTAGCGCCGACTTTAGTCCTTGCCATTGAAGCCTGAAGACATTTGTAGTAGTACATACACCGCCTGAGTAAAAGTAGCGGACCGAGTCATCAAAAGGTTTACACTGTTTGGGCGAAATTTGCAATGAATATACAACCATAATAGAAAAAGCTATTGCACATTATAGCATATCGCTTCTACAATACAAATTGAAAGCATAAAGCAGGAATAAAGAAAAAGATACTCACATATAGCTGGGAACTTGATTGTGAAAATAAAGAAAAAATACTCACATATAGCTGGGAACTTGATTGTGAAAATAAAGAAAAAAATACTCACATATAGTTGGGAACTTGTTTATGAAAATAAAGAAAAAAGATACCCAGATATAGCTGGGAACTTGGTTGTGGAAATAAAGAAAAAAAGATACTCAAATAGAGATGGGAATTCTATCTTGTGAATAGAGAAAAAGGATACCCCAGATATAGCTGGGAACTTGATTACGGAAATAAAGAAAAAAGATACTCACATATAGCTGGGAACTTGATTGTGAAAATAAAGAAAAAAATACTCACATATAGCTGGGAACTTGTTTATGAAAATAAAGAAAAAAAGATACTCAAATATAGATGGGAATTTTATTTTGTGAATAAAGATAAAGGTACCCATATGTAGTTGGGAAGCTTATAATCGGCTAAGAATGATTATTATGATACTCATCAAAAAACGAAAGAAATAAAAAGGTCGAGTATTGAGAAAAAAGAGGTCTAGAAAATGCTTATTATTTCTATTTAAAAATAAAAACATTTCATAAAAGGAATGCCTTATTTTTTGTCTACTCTTCCAAGTAAATAATCTGCAGAGACTTCGTATAAATCACAAAGTGCCACAATATATTCCAATGGAATAGGTCGCTTGTCAGATTCATATTGAGAGTATGTATTCTGTGCGACACCTAAATATTTGGCAACATATTCTTGTGTGTAGTCATTATCCTGCCGTAGGTCACCGCATTCGTTCATGGTATTTCATTGTTAATCACCTCACAATACAAAAATAAAGTATGTAAGGCTTGTATATTGAAAAAATATCTCAATACGAGATAAAATTTTAGATGAGGCATATGTATGACAGATATTATTAAAAGTTCCCATATAAAGAAGGGATATATGATCCCCAAAAGAAATCCCATGTATAGATGGGAAAATGCCCAAAGTATAGATGGTAAAATTGTGTTTTGAAAATAAATATTCCCACGTAAAGCTGAGGAAATAATCTGTGTTTTCAGATTTAGTTTTCTAGTATTTATGATTAGATTTAGCTGTTAAATCTCTTAATGAATCTGGTTTGTCAGTATATCTTAATACAATATAGCGTATCATATAGCGGTTTTTCGATTCTTGATTTATTTTAATCTGATAATTAATTTAAACAATTTTCAAAAACCAAATTGCGTAATAAGTTATACGCAATTTGGTTTTGATGTGAACGAAAGATACAATATGAATATAATCTAAACATGAATTCTACAAGCAGATGAATTCAAAATAACATATAGTTTTCAGTACAGTTTCTTTTATAATTTCTTCTTGAATACAATTTAGCTAAAAGCGCGGCTGTCGGATTTGGCATAGTATGCGAGTCTGGCGTAGATTAAAATGTATTCAATGCAATGCGCACGAGGGAAAACGTATACGTAGTTTTTAGCAATTTCCTTGATTTCATCAGGTGTTGGTAAATCAAAGAACTGCTATTGATATTTTCCGCATGAGTTTGCGTGTCCTTTTCGGAGTTTTTCTGATGCGTCAAATGCCAAAGTACGTTCTGTTCCCAATTTAATCATGTGATCGAAAAAGTCCTCTCTTGTAAAACATGGGTATTTTTTAAAGGAATCTGTAGAAATCATTTTATAAAATTTACCCAAGTCAATGTAGTTATAATTTCCCTCTTGCCATGAGAAAGAATTGTGTGAGCTGGAGTCGAAAGCAACCATATCTTTATATTATAGGTTTTCGGTTTGAATTCGTGGAACAACATTCTGGAATTACTGTTTGGAATGGCAGTGTTATAAATATTACTCCACGTAATTTCTCGAAGTTCTTTGGTGCGAAGATCATTGGCATAGATGCCTGTTGCCCGTTGCAACTGAATCAGATCATCCAAGTATTCCAATGGAAATAATTTGATTGATTTTAGCATGTGTTCTTCTAATTCCCAACTTCCGCCGGTGATACATGCTTCTCCGTTTTCCAAATAGGAAATCAAATCAGAATAATCCTGAATTGTATTGCCGGAAGGTAAAATGGCGTATCCGGATAATTCAATCATCCGGATGCGGTACACTGGAACCGGGATCAAGTTGAAATACTCTCTAGGGAACAATTTCGTTATCCGGATATACAGACTGTAAAACTCGTCGTGCGAATGGAAGAAATTCGGAATTTACATTATATTCAAAAGAAATATATTTTTTTCCGTTATTTCCCCAAACGCTTTCTATCGGCAAATTATAACCATCTGCCAGAATATCAGCATTGCAATGCGGACATTTTTTTCGAGGAAGATCAATACCAAATAAATTCGTATCCACTGCTTCGTAATATTCACATTCTGTACAGTAGTAATGTGGATGTAGCGGATTATAAAACTATTGTTTCCCAAAAGAAAATACAGGATGGATCCGGCCAGAGTTCCGCGTGCATTCATGATTGTTGAATTTTTTTTGGTTTCATCAGAAAGCCGGCGAAATATTTCAAAATCATCGATAAGATTGGAATGCTCTAAGAATGAAAGCTCTCTGACATATCGGGATTGAATATCTTCCGGTATTCCTTTTGGGTAAAGTTTTTTGAGTTTGTCCTGGCATGTGTTTTTGATGTTTTGAAAGGCATTGTTAATTGCAGGTAAATTCATAGTTTTCTTCTCCGTTTACGTGATGCTGATAATATAGCACATAGGAAAAACCATTCGTGTTCCAGACACTGTACCAAAAATGGTACAGCGAAGAGTTAATTAATGTGAAAAGAGCAAGTATAATGTAAAAAACGAGTGGAGTGTACGAGAGATGATTGCCCAAAAAGCGACGATATTGTGTTTGTGTGAAATATTAAAGAAATATTCAGATGAGAATCATATTTTATCAGCAGAGAAGATAAGAGAGAAGTTAAAAATAATCTACGATGTCGATATGGAAAGAAGAGCAACTTACAGAAATATTGAGGCGCTTCGAAGCTTGGGAATTGAAATTGAAGGCTATCAAGACAACAGAGAGGGATATTACCTGATTGACCGGGAGTTTGAATTATCTGAAGTAAGATTGCTGTGTGATGCGGTTGCAGCTTCTGATATGATTAAAGAGGAGGCCGGAAAAGTAATCATTAAAAAGCTGATAGATTCGCAGAGCATTTTTCAGGAAAGAATGCTTCAAAAGACGGTGTTTGTAAAATCTGAGAAGAAGATAATCAGTAAGCATTAAATTTATAATATAGATGCTTTGAATGTGGCGATTAATCAAGGATGTAAAGTGAGTGTACGACTATTGGAGTATGGTGAAGATCGGAAACTTGTAGAGGTTCAAGACGGTAATATTGTTTTTAGTCCATACGTGACGATTTGGGCGGAAGGAAACTATTACATTTTGGCAAAACGTGAACATTTTAATCATTTGGAACATTTTAGAATTGACCATATGAAAGATATCGTTATCTTGGAACGAGGCGTTGACATGATTTTTGGAGGACTAAATCTAGGACAGTACGCAGAACAATATATTTTTCAGCGTGGAGAGACGAAGGAAAAGTATGAGATTGATTGTGGATTAAATCTATGGCAGGAAATTGCAGAAGAATTCGGAAACGATGCGACGGTTTCGAGAAAGAATTGCGAAAGTATGACCGTAAGGATTCGAGCTATTCCATCTGTTATGCGAAGATGGATCATGGCTCATGTTAACCAGTGTGAAGTAATAGGACCGAAACGAATTCGGGATGAAATCCAGACGGAGATTATGGAGGCATATAAGAAATATTGTATGTGATGCTGTTGGAGACATGTACTTTATTGAAACCAGGACTATTAAATAAAAATAGCAGAAAGAATGTAAAAGCAATTAATCAGAATCTGGATTTTGTGGTGAAAGGGAAATTGCCCACTAATGAATTAATTAAAATGCAATTTGATAGTATCAGAATTCTAATTGATTATTGTGAAAAATTGGCACTTGAGGGGGAAAGTGCAATTCAAACTATTGATTAAGGACGTTGATTTACTGGACTAATTTCCCTCTCAGGCATATGGAAATCAGCTCTGTGTTTTTTTACCATAGGGTTGTGTGTGTTCTGTGCTTTCCGGCATCATTATAACAGTATCATGTAATTGATAATATATTGATTTATTTTAATGCCAAACTGGATTTTTAAAATTTGAAAAAAATGAATTCCGTAATAAGTTATACGGAATTTATTTTTTATACGAAAAAACATCCATTACGAATATAATCTTTTAATTTTTAAAATGTCGCCTGATATGCGACCGGGAGAGAGCAGATACCTGATAGATTTGTGAGTATAGAATTAAAGCCAAATTTGGTTTATAATGAGAACATGAAATAGTAAGGCAGGTATAAAGTATATGGCAAACAAAGAATTGATTGAAGAAGTTGGAAAGTACATAGACAAATACTACGAGCCAGGGACAGATGATATTAGGATGGATGAAGAAATGAAATCCATTTTTGATAAAATAACAAGCTTCCGGAAAAAAAGAAAGGAACAGAAGAAGCAGGAAGCACCTGCTGACTATGAGACAGATATGTCTGCTCCAGCAGAATTTGATGTGGGCAGCATGAAAAAAACAAAGATTACCAAAGAAATGTCGCAGACAATGGCGACGAACCGGAACATAGATGATCTGATGAATCAGATGGAAGAGACATTTTCTCAGCGTCTTCTTCGTATGATTGATGAGAGGGGATTGACAGATTCTGAAGTTTATACAAAAGCCTATGTTGACCGGAGACATTTTTCAAAGATCCGGAAAGATATCAACTACGCACCAAATAAGAAAACAGTGCTGGCTTTTACAATAGCATTGGAGTTATCCCTGGATGAAGCAAAGGATTTGCTTCGCAGTGCCGGATTTGCATTATCCAGAAGTTCCAAAACAGATATTATAGTGGCATATTTTTTGCAGAATAAAATCTATGATATGTTTGAGATCAATGATGTACTGTACGCTTATGGGCAGCCGGTATTTGGTTAAGTGAAAAGGAAAGGCGAAATTCCAATGTCGCCTGGTATGCGACCAACTCAGTTGGTTCTGTATATAAAATGTGATTATAACGATTTAGAGAGGTAATCCCGCAAGGGGATGCCACAATGACCTGAATAACAGGACAAGAAAGGAGTAATCACATGAATACAGGATTAACTGAGTTGGTTTTTATTTTGGACAGAAGTGGTTCTATGGGAGGACTGGAGAGCGATACAATCGGTGGATTTAATGGAATGATTGAGAGACAGAAGTCTGAAGGTAAGCAAGTGAATGTGACAACCGTGCTGTTTGATGATCAGGTGGAGATCATTCATGATCGGTTTCCGATTGAGATTATCGAGCCTTTGACAGAAAAAGAATACTATGTCCGGGGTTGTACGGCACTTCTGGATGCAGTGGGGGCAGCGATTGAAAAGATTGATAATGTTCAGAAACATCTTCCGGAAACACACAAAGCCGGAAAAGTCATTTTTGTTATTACTACCGATGGATTGGAAAATTCCAGTGAGAATTTTACATATGAACAGATCAGGAGAATAATCAGTGCAAAAAAAGAGTGTGGATGGGAATTCTTATTCCTTGGTGCCAATATTGATGCAGGGAAAGAGGCAGAAAAGATTGGTATTGCCCGTAACCGTTCTGTGACATATGAAAATGACCCGGAAGGTGTTGCTATCAATTTTAAGGCCGTGGGCAGAGCAGTGTCAAAAGCAGTACAGGCTGAAAGCATGGAAGAAGTATTTGATGGTAACTGGTCAGAGGAAATTGTAGAGTATAAGAAAAACAGCCGTGGCAGAAAGAGAGGGTAGAATATGTATTTTCTGGTGGATTTTGAAAATGTAAGAAGTGGCGGACTACGGGGTGTGGACTATCTGGAAGAAACTGATTATCTTACAATATTCTTCAGTAATGCTGCCCACAGCTGTGAGAGCAGATACCTGGAAGATATTGAAAGATCGGGCTGCCATTTCGATACATGTAAACTGAAAAATACGGGAAAGAATGGCTTAGACTTTTATATTGCATCGAGGGTGGGGGAGTTTTATGGTACCGGTCATACAGAACGAGTCGCAATCATCAGTAAAGATCAGGGGTACAAGGCAGTGCGTGATTATTGGGATGCGAGGTTGCCATCCAATAATAAGATTATAATTTCACCATCTGTTGAAAGAAGTTTGATAGCCAGCAATGACAATAGCAACAGGGTAAAACGATTAAAGGAAAAACTGGCAGGAGTAGATATTGATGTGTTTCAGGCAAGATATGAGGAGCGGATGAGATTACAGGAGATTTTGAGACAAATCTTTTGTGGAACAGATTATGCCAGTAAAATGCCGGAAATCCAGAATATGATGGAAACGGCTAAGACCCCGAAAATCATTTACCTGAATTCTCTGCACCGGTTTGGAAAAAAACAGGGGCTTGAGATATACAGACGGATAAAACCAGTGTTACATCAAAATGTTGCACAGGCATAATCATAAGAATAAATTACACGGAGGAAAAAGATTATGGCAATGATGGCGTGCCCGAATTGTGGCGAACAGGTATCAGATAAGGCGAAAAAATGTGTGCATTGTGGAGCAGTTCTGATATCGGAAGAAAAAAGATACTGTCAGGAATGTGGAGCTGAATTGGATGCTGAGGCAGATGTATGTCCGAAATGTGGATGCCCTGTAGACGATGCGAAAGAAAGTGAAACAGTACCCCAACAGGTGGAAGTAACAGGCGTAAAGATAGCGAAAAAATCAAAGAAAACAATAGCGATTGCGGCTGTAGTAGTATTAATTGTTGCTTTGATTGCAGTGGCTGTTGTACAGGGACAAAAGAAAAAAGAGGCAGCGGAAGCAGCAAAAAGAATGGAAGAATATTCGGCAAATCTGGAACTTGTAACGTATTCCATGCTATCCGGAGCTGGTGATGCGGAAACTTGTGGAAATCTGATAAAAAAAGTCTGGTATAACGCAATTTATGAAGAACGAGATGATTCGACTGATAAATATACCAGACCAAAAGGTTATTTTGTATCGGATTTTAATGATGCATTACAGAATTTATATTCCGATTCTTCTTTTAGTCTCCAGATAAGTGGCATTGAGGATAATCAGGATACAGTAAATTCACTGATGAAGAAGTTGAAAAATCCACCGGATGAATATGAGGATGCGTATGAAGCGGTTACGGAGTTGTACGATGCGTATCTCACGTTGACAAATCTGGCAACAGATCCTTCCGGCAGTCTGCAGACATTTTCCTCTAATTTCAATGATGCAGATTCAGAGGCACTGAAGTGTTTTAATGCAGTAAAAATGTATCTGGAGGATTAGGCAAACGAGGATAAATAAGGATCATTTAAGAATCCGACTTATCAAATTCCATGTTTGAGAAATCGAAGTTTCCATTTGTGATTATGTTGAAGAAAATGACCTTGTATGGTATGATAATTAAGATTGGAAGAGTTAGAACGGAAAATTGGATATGACTTCCAAAAGATTGAGAAACATAGGACTATTATATCAAAGAGGGAAAACATATGGCAGTATCATACAACGGACTTTGGAAGCTGTTGATTGACAAAAATATGAAAAAAATTGATTTGATGAACCGTGTAGAGATCAGCAGCAGTACAGTTGCAAAGATGACAAATGGGGAATTTGTTTCGTTAAAGGTTCTGGAAAAGATCTGTGCGGAGCTGAACTGTGATTTTGGAGACATTGTCCATTATGAAAAAGAAGAAAAGGATGGTGGGCAGTAGTGGAATACAGTGCAGGGCTTACATCAAAATTGTTCTGGCTTCAGGAATCCAGAAAGACTTCAGGATATATTCTGAAAGGATTCAGTAAATCAGATATTCGGAAGATTGCCTGGGAGGAGAACATCTATCAGGTGAAAGCAGAATATCGTGCATATGAAGTTCTGAATGGAACATACCGGAGAGTATCCGCCTTACCGGAAGCAGTGCTGCAGGCATTCATTACTTGTGATGTGGAAACTGCTAAGATTCTGAATTTGATAGCAATCCTAATGGACAGCAGACTATTCTTTGAATTCCTTCATGAGGTTTATGCTGAAAAGATTCGATTGGGAGAAAAAGAAATTACAGATCGTGATCTGAATGTATTCTTTGCTGATAAAGCCATGCAGAGCGATGTGGTGGCAGGATGGACGGATACAGCAGTACGGAAGTTGAAACAGTGTTTCACCAGAATGATGTTTGAGGCTGGATTGTTGGAAAGCAGTGCGAAACCAAGAACCATCAAGCCGATTCATATTGACTATCGGACAGAAGAGTTACTGACTGAAAATGGACTTGGAGAATACTTAAAGGCAGTGAAGGGAGTCTAGGAATGGCGAGGTTAAGTTTAGAGGAAAGATTGAACCGGATTGAGGATAAAATTTCAGAAAAATCTTTTCGGGAGAATAAAGGTCTTGGGAATGAGGTCGGGTATTATGTGTTTGACTATGATCCAAGAGCAGAGCTGGAAGTGCGGAATCATATCACATACTTAAAAGACCGGATCAACAATGGAAATAAAGACTTTAAGATTATTGAATTTGACTTGTTCCATACCATGATCCAGGTGTTGGAAGAGGAAGGATACCTGGAAGCCTTTTTTGATTTGGAAAAAGAAAATGGATTTTTTGATATGGCGGATAGCTTGGTAGAAACACTGGGCTTGGATGAGACCAATGAACTGAATTTGATTATCACAAAGATTTTGCAGGAAGACCTGACTGACAGCGTGGTATTCCTTACAGGTGTTGGCAAATGCCATCCGATCATTGCCAGCCATAATATTTTGAACAACTTACACCAGGTACTGGATAGTGTGCCGGTGGTGATGTTTTATCCAGGTGAATACAGTGGACAGGATTTAAAATTATTTGGAACGATGGATTCCAGAAACTATTACCGGGCGTTCCGGCTAGTGTAGATACGGAGGAAGAAAAAGAATGCAGATTAAAGACATGTTTGAGAAAAAGATTGACCGAGACATTAAAGGTGTTATCAAAGTCGGCCAGTCTGATGAAGAAAATGTATATCAGGAACTGGATGAATATGTTGTGACCAAAGAGTTGTTGAAACATTTCCGGGATTTCTTTGATAACTATGAAAAAGGAATCAACGGCTATACCGATAAAATGGGTGTCTGGATTTCTGGTTTCTTTGGCAGTGGTAAATCGCACTTCTTAAAGATCCTTTCTTACCTGTTGAAAAACAGTGTCGTAGAGGGAAAGAGAGCCATTGAGTACTTTACAGATGGAAAAAAAATTGAAGATCCTATGCTCATTGCCAAGATGACTAATTCCGGTACTATTTCTTCTGATGTCATGCTCTTTAATATTGATTCCAAAGGTTCTGCAAAAGTTGGATCCGGCAAAGAGGCAATTGTGGAAGTATTTATGAAGGTGTTCAATGAGATGCAGGGATACTGCGGTTCTATTCCGTATCTTGCAGAATTTGAACGTCAATTAGATAACGAGGGCAGATTTGAAGAGTTCAAAGAGAAATTTGAAGAGATTGCCGGTGCACCGTGGGAGAGAAAGAGACAGGCATTTGCTGTTATTCAGGATAAAATTGTAAAAACCATCGTAGCTATGGACTTCATGAGTGAAGAAGCAGCCCGTAACTGGTGCAAAAACGCCAAGGGAAGCTACGACCTCAGTATAGAGAAATTTGTTTCGCTGGTAAAAGAATACTGTGAGAAAAAAGGACCGAATCATCATGTGATTTTCCTGGTAGATGAGATTGGACAGTACATCGCAGATGATACCCAATTGATGTTGAATCTGCAGACCATCGTGGAAGATCTGGGAACTGCCTGCAGGGGAAAAGCATGGGTGATCGTTACCAGTCAGGAAGATATTGACTCTATAACTAAGACCAAAGGGAATGACTTCTCTAAGATTCAGGGGCGTTTCGATACCAGATTATCGTTGTCGGCATCCAACGTAGACGAGGTTATCCGGAAGCGTATTCTGGAAAAGAATGAGATTGCAAAAGAGTCATTAAAACTGTTGTATGAACAGAAGGAGTCGATTATCAAGAATTTGATCACTTTTACTGCTGATACCGCAGATAAAAAATTATATACAGACAAGACGGATTTTGCTGATTGCTATCCGTTTATTCCGTATCAGTTTAATCTTCTTGGTCAGGTGCTGACAGCAGTGCGTACCCATGGAGCCAGTGGAAAGCATTTATCCGATCAGTCACGTTCTATGCTGGCATTGTTCCAGGAGTCTGCCATTCGCCTGAAAGATAGTGAGACAGGTGTACTTGTACCGTTCAGTTATTTCTATGATCCGCTGCACAAGTTTATTGATCATCAGCACAGTCAGGTCATTACGGATGCAGAGGATAACAGCAGACTGGACGAATTCGATGTGGAATTGCTGAAAGTACTCTTTATGATTAAATACGTCAAAGAGATCAAAGCAAACGTAGATAACCTGACTACACTGATGATCTCCAATATTGACGATGACCGTATTGAAATCCGTGGAAAGATTGAAGAATCGTTAAAGAAACTGATCCGTGAGACACTGGTGCAGAAAAATGGGGAAATCTATATCTTCCTGACCAATGTAGAACAGGAAATCAACAATGCGATTAATAACGAATCTGTAGAAATGGGAGAGATCATCGGGGAAGCATCTACCGTTATTTTTGAGGAAATTTTTACAGACAAGAAATACCGTTACAGCAGCCGTTATTTATTCCCATTTAACCAGAAAGTAGATGACCGGTATTTCAAAGGAAATCAGTCCAACGATATAGGTGTGTCAGTAATCACACCATATGGTGGTGACTATCCGGATTCTGCACTTCGTATGCTTTCCGCACAGGAACATTCGGTAATCGTGAAGTTGCCAAATGACAGTACCTTCCTGGATGAGATCACAGAATCCATTAAGATATATAAGTTTTTGAATAAAAATGCTGCAGGGGCAAGAGGCAGCTTTGACAGTATCCGCAGGGCAAAAGAGGACGAACGCATTGAGAAGAAGGACCGTATCCGTATTTTTATTGAGGATGCTTTAAAACATGCGGAGATATATGTGAATGGTGATAAAGCAAATATTGCAGCAAAAGAACCGGCAAGCCGTATCAATGAAGCATTAGGCAAGCTGGTGGCAATGCAGTATAACAAGCTGACCTATATGGAGACGGCACCGGAGCTTTCTGACATTGCGGCAGTATTCAACGGCAATGATGGACAGCTTTCTTTCCTTGGAACCAGTGATACGACTCCAAATAAACTGGCACTGGAAGAGGTGATCCAGGTCATCAGTTTGAATAATACAAGACGTATGAAAACGTCACTGAAATCTCTGCTGGATAAATTTGGGGCCGCTCCTTACGGCTTTGATCCCAAAGATGTACAGTGGCTGGTTGCTATGCTCTTTAAGATGGGACGTGTATCTTTGACTTACAATAGCCAGAATTTATCTATGTTGTCCAACACAAAGGATGAGCTGGTTCGTTATTTGACGAAACGTGAATTTGTAGAAAAACTGCTTATTGATATCCGGGAGAGAGCAACAGATGGACAGATTCGTTCTGTAAAAGAAGTATTGAAGGATTATTTTGGATTCTCTCTGGCCAGTGACGATGACGATACCATCATGAGAAGTTTTAAGAATAAGGCACAGGATAAGCTGGAAACATTCGGTGAGATTATGATTGAATACCGTGTGAATCCAAAATTGCCATGCAAATCTTTGATGGAACAGGCAAAGAAGAATCTGGAAGAACTTCTGGCAATTAAAGAACCGGTAGAATTTTTTAGGACAGTCGATAAAAAACGGGATGATCTGCTGGATGACGCAGATGATACTGCACCTGTATTTGATTTCTTCAAGGGTGGACAGAAAAAGATCTTTGAAAAAGCACTGGAACAAATCCAGATGTTTGAAAACAGTAAGACTTATGTACGGGAGCAGGAAATCATTGATAACGTAGCTCAGATGGAAGCAATCATTACAGCCAAGAACCCATTTGGACAGATTCAGAAGCTACCGGATATGTCCGTGAAATTTATACAGCAGTACGGAGCTTTACTGGAAAAAGAAGCAGAAGAGATGAGTCCAATCGTGGATGATGATCTGCAGAAAGTATTAAATACACTGGATCAAAAAGAATTTGCACCGGTATTTCGTGATAAATTCCTGTGTGCCTTTGCAGAACTGAAACAAAAACTGGATACATCCCATGAGATAGCAGCAGTTAAGAATATAAGACTGGAAAGTGATACATTAAAACTCCGCTGCATGGATGAGATAACAGAATACGAAGAAACGCATCGTCCAAAACCAGATCCGAAGCCACCAGTAGATCCACTGACACCGAAGGCAGATGGAGGCAATGTACAGCCGGTAGATCCGGTAATACCGCCGATTCAGCCAAAACAAAAGAAACGCAAGAATGTGTCTATCAGTAATGTGGCAGGTGCAAGAACTTATACTTTAGAAACGGAAGAAGATGTTGACAAATTTGCGGAAGAACTTAAAAGAAAATTGAAAGCACAATTAGATGGAGATACTATAATAGTTTTAAGTTAGGAGGCAGATTAAAATGATAAAATGTTTTACTTTTGAAAATTTCAAGAGTTTTGAAAAAGCTGAACTGGATATAGAAGCACTGACAACACTAATTGGTACCAATTCATCCGGTAAAAGTAACGCTATAGAAGGGATTGCTATACTTGCAAAAGCAGCAACTGGTATTGAGTTAAGTACGATCCTTGATGGAACAAAAAGTACAGGAGCTGTTGTACGCGGTGGAAGCCGTGGTTGTGCAAGGTTTAAAACGAATGCTTTTAAATTGGGATGCCTGATAGATTTGAATGACAAGAAAGATTTGCTTTATGAAATCAAAATTGGAGTAGGAGATCGTGTTGCAATTGAGGAAGAAGGATTATATCTGGTAAAAAAGGATACATTGGGACCTAAAAGCAATAAAATTTTCAAAACCAAGAAGGTGGAATCCGGCCGCGCTGAGATTAAAGTACAGTACAAGAATGGTAGCAGAGGGAATGACCCGGATATGATTTGTGTTCGTTCATCTGCAATTCTGTCTCAGATGGTTGGAAAGATGAGAAGAGATACAGAAGAGGAACGAGAGACAGTTGTATGGATGGAACGTGTAATTAATCATTTAAAAAATATTAGAATGATGGATCCGATACCATCAGAAATTCGTGAATATGCGAGAATATCAGATATAGAGTTACGACAGAATTGTGACAATCTTTCTGCAGTATTGAATGAAATGTGCAAGGATTCATCCAAAAAAGAGCAGTTGTTAAAAGTAGTAAGGGAATTGCCGGAGAACGATATTGAAGATATTGAATTCGTTGAAACAAAGATTGGTGATGTAATATTTGCATTGCGGGAAAGGAATCTTAATTCAACAGAATTGGTTGATGCTCGTCAATTATCGGATGGTACTTTACGGTGTATTGCAGTATTAACTGCCGCATTAATTGGGGAACCTGGCAGTATGGTTATGATTGAAGAATTAGATAATGGTATTCATCCAGCAAGAGTATACAAGTTGGTCGAACAATTGATTGCCATAGGTACAGAGAGAAATATTGACGTTATTATAACTACACATAATGCAACTTTGTTGAATTCATATAAGAAAGATGAATTAATGGGGGTTTCTGTGGTATATAGAGACAAAGAAAGAGGTACGAGTAAGATTCAATCTTTTATAGAAATTGAAAATTTTCCATCCATGTTGGCAGCAGGTGGTTTAGGAGATGCAATGATTGATGAAAGTCTGCTATCAGCCTTAAAACAGTCAAAACATGCAAAAGATTATTCATGGCTGGGGGTGTAACGAATGAATGTAAGATTTATAGACACCTCAGTTATGACGAATCTTCTGGAAGTACCTGGAAAATGCGCTGATGCTAAAGCCGTCAAAGAACAATGGAATAAAGTGTTACAATCCAAAGATGTATTAATTCTTCCAGTGGCTACGATTATAGAAACTGGTAATCATATCGCACATATTTCAGACGGTAATGTGAGAAGAACGATTGCAGGAAAGTTTGGAGAGTATCTTCGTAAAACGGCGGAAGGAGAAGCTCCGTGGCAATTATATGGCGTTGAACTGGATAAAGAAGGATTATTATACTTGGCTAACCATATCGAGGAGAATGCCACATATGAAATCGGAGTGGGCGATATGTCTATTATATATGCATACGAACAATACAAAGAAAAAACTCCGGCAATTGGGAGTATTATGATATGGAGTAGGGATACACATTTACAGGGATACAGGGAAGAAAATGTATCCATGTCAACTAAAAGAAGACAGAGAAAAAAGATTACAGGGAATCCATAAAATGGAGGAAATAGTACATGAACAAGAATGCGATAAAGAAATTTGCCATAGAAGCAAGAAAAAAACTGATTGATTCTGTTACAGACAAAGCTGGTATGCTTGGCATTACAGAAAAGTCATGCAGTGAGCCGATTACAAAAGGTGTTGATTTTGAAGTATACCAGACGGTTGCAGGGACAGAGGTAACGTTGAATAAAAGGCAGTGTGAGCAGAGAAGACGACTGGTATCACAGATTCATTCTCGTGGATTTGAAGCAGTGGTTGAAGAAGTGGCATATACCTGGTTCAACAGAATCTGTGCCATTCGATTTATGGAAGTGAACGATTATCTTCCAAACAGAGTTCGTGTACTTTCTTCCGAAAAAGAAGGAAAAATGGAACCGGATCTTGTGACACAGGCTCCAGATGTAGATTTAGATCTGACTACACAGGAAAAAGAAGAAATTATTAACTGGAAATTAAGTGGAACATCGGAAGATACAGATAAACTGTATTGTAAGTTATTTCTGAAACAGTGTCATCAGCTGCATGACATTCTTCCGGGATTATTTGAGGCAGATTCTGATTATATAGAGCTGCTGTTTGGTATTTCTTATACAAACAAAGATGATGTGATCTATATGCTGGTGAATCCGGATACTGGCATTCCGGAGAATGATTTCAATGTTTCATCAGTAGATGAAGAAGGCAATCCAACTGGTCAGGTGGAGATCATTGGGTGGCTGTATCAGTATTACAATACAGAATTAAAAGATGACACCTTTGCAAAATTGAAAAAGAATATCAAGATTACAAAAGAGAGAATTCCGGCAGCCACCCAGCTTTTTACTCCAGACTGGATTGTACGCTATATGGTAGAAAATTCTGTGGGAAGAATCTGGATTGAACATTTACGGGCTGTGGATCCGACTGTAAATGAAAAGAAAACTGCAGAGAGATTTGGATGGAAATATTATCTTCCGGAAGCAGAACAGGAAGAGTCTGTGAATGTGAAATTGGCAGAAATTCGTAGCAACTACAAAAATCTGAAACCAACGGATATCACCTGCATTGACCCGTGTATGGGAAGTGGACATATCTTGATTGCCATGTTTGATGTGCTGATGGATATTTATGAAAGTGCTGGATATGACAAGAGAGAGGCAGCATTTGAGATTGTGGAGCATAATATTCATGGACTGGATATTGATCAAAGAGCATACCAGTTGGCATATTTTTCAGTTATGATGAAAGGTCGTGGATATAATAGGAGATTCCTGCGAGGAAGAGATGGCAAACCAGAGCCAAAAGTATATGCGATTGCAGAGAGTAATGGAATTAATCGAAATCATCTGAAATTCTTTGGCGCACATTTAAGTGACATGGAACGGGATCTGGCTGTGATGCAGATTGAAAGATTATTGGATATTTTCGTGGATGCTAGAGAGTATGGTTCTATTTTAAATGTGGATGCATGCGATTGGGAAGTGATAGAAAAATATGTAGATGATTTGGACTCGGATGGACAGATATCTTTTGAAAGTGTTGGAAGTGAAGAGACACAGGAACAGTTAAGAAATCTGATAAAAGTGGCTAAGAATTTGGAACAAAAGTATGATGCAGTGGTAACGAATCCACCGTACATGGGTGCTACTGGAATGGGGGATAAACTATCTAAATATGTGAAAGATAATTATCCGGATAGTAAGAGTGATTTGTTTGCTGTATTTATTGAAAAATGTGGAGAAATGGTTAATAAAACAGGGTATTATGGGATGATTACACAACCGTCATTTGTTTCTCTTTCTTCATTTGAAAAAATACGCATTAAAGTTTTGAACAACAGTAGAATTAGTTCTTTAATTCACATGGGAAGAGGAATATTTGGAATAGACTTTGGATCATTAACTTTTGTTATTTCTTCAAATAAAGTAGAGGATTATAAAGCTAGGTTTTTTAAACTATATAATAGAACGTTTCAATATATTGAGCCTTTAGATATAGAAAAACTATTTTTGCTATCTTCCCATGGAATTATCAAGACTTTTTGCTTTGATGAGTACAACACTGAATTAGGAATAGATGTCCATAAGAGTTATACTGGTGAAAAGCTTGCTTATATTGCATGTCAGGATGATTTCAAAAAAATTCCAGGATATCCAATAGTATATTGGTTGAATAAGAATATTTTAGAATCTTTTAAAAATAAGAAAATAAATAACTATGGGACAGCTAAAGTTGGAATTGGAAGTGGAAACACGGATTACTTTTTGAAACTTTGGTATGAAGTGAGATTTGAAGATATTAGCTTTAAAGCAACACAATCTATTATTGATCAACTAAAGTATGTGCCTATAAATAAAGGAGGAAACTATCGTAAATGGTATGGTAATAATGAATATGTTATTAATTGGGAGAACGATGGCTATGAACTGAAAAATTACACTGATAAATATGGGAAAAAATTGTCTTATCCCAGAAACCTCGAGTTCCAGCTGAAGGAATCTTTGACTTGGGGGGATGTTGCAAGTAGAAAATTTTCAATGAGATATTCTCCAGAAGGATATTTCTTCTCAGATGTAGGGAATTCATTTTTTGTCTATAATAGGAAATATTTATTTTGGATATTGGCATATTGTAATACAGATTTATTCAATAAGAATACTTCCGTATTAAATCAAACGATGCATTTTAAACCGGGAAATCTGTTGAATATGCCTATTTCAATAGAAGAAGAAAGGATTTCATTTGTTGATAAAAAGGTTAGTGAGAATATTGGATTTTGCAAAACTGATTGGGATTCTTTTGAAACTTCATGGGAATTTACTTGTCATCCATTTATTTCGGTTATACATAAGAATCCAAAGTTTTTCGATGACATTAGTAACATAGACCTTGCGGAAGTTTATATTTGTTGGGAGAATGAATGTAACGAACGTTTCAGCCACTTGAAAGCCAACGAAGAGGAACTGAACAATATCTTTATTCATATTTATGGATTACAGGATGAACTTACTCCAGAAGTTGAAGATAAAGATGTTACGGTACGTAAGGCCGACCTTGGAAGAGAAATCCGTAGCTTGATTTCCTATGCCGTTGGCTGTATGTTTGGTCGCTATTCTCTGAACACAGAAGGTCTTATCTATGCGGGTGGAAAATGGGATGATAGTAAGTATTCTTCTTTTATCCCTGATAAAGACAATATCTTACCCATTACCGATGAAGAATATTTCTTAGATGATATTGTTGGACGTTTTGTGGAATTTGTAAAAACAGTCTATGGCCCAGATACCTTAGAAGAAAATCTTGATTTCATTGCTAAAGCATTAGGAAACAAAGGTGATACGTCCAGAGAAGTCATTCGTAATTACTTTCTGAAAGATTTCTATGCTGATCACCTGAAAGTATATCAGAAGAGGCCGATTTATTGGCTTTTTGATAGCGGTAAGGAAAATGGTTTTAAAGCATTGATTTACATGCACCGTTACGATGTTGATACTGTCGGACGTGTAAGAACGGATTATCTTCATCGGGCACAGAAATATGTAGAAACAGCGATGCAGAGTGCACAGTATACCATTGATAATGCAACATCTGCTTCCGAAAAATCAAAAGCAACAAAGGCTGTCACGAAGTATACGAAACAGCTTGCTGAGATGAAAATTTATGATGAAGCAATTGCTCATATTGCGAATAAGAGAATTGAGATTGATCTGGATGATGGTGTGAAAGTGAATTATGAAAAATTCCAAGGTGTGGAAGTGGCACAGGAAGGTAAGAAATCAATACAGGTTAATTTGTTGGCAAAAATATAGAGGAGACAAGGAAATATGGAGTGGTTTTCTTTAAGAAATGGTTATCAAAAGTCTAAAGCTATTAAAGTAAGAGGACTCGAAGAAACATGTCAAAATAGATTATGGAATGTATTATATGGGTTTGTTTCAAATAATGATGAATGTATTACATATTTTCCAGTAGTAAATTTCATACTTGATCATTTAGGAGAAATAAAAATTTCAGCTCCAGCCTATATAAAAAATACTATTTTTACTATACAGGATCATTTCTTCAAAAAGTGGTATAAAAGTTTTGATGTAATTGAGATGTTTTTGACAAGTGTATATGAAAATGCTAATTTGATGCCACAGAAAGCAATAGATTACACAAATGCATTTAATAAAGTTCTTGAAGAAGAAAAGTCAGGATATAGGTTTTTGGAAAATAAAGCGGTAGCGATTACAAACAGTTCTGAGCTGGAATTACTGGAAGAAGTGATTCATTCAAAATTTGAAAGTGTAAATATACATTTCAAAAAAGCAATCGAGTGCTATTCAGATAGAATCTTTCCAGACTATGAAAACTCAATAAAGGAATCAATAAGTGCAGTAGAGGCATTGTGCTGCATTATTACAGGAACTGATGGTGGTAATTCGACTTTAGGAAAAACATTGAAAAAACTGAAGGATAAAGGAATACATATACATCCGGCATTGGAAAGCGCTTTTTCGAGTGTGTATGGATATACGTCTGATGAAAATGGGATAAGGCATGGAGGTATAGATTTTACAAACGCTCCTGAAGAAGACGCAAAATATATGTTATTATCTTGTTCAGCATTTGTGAATTACTTGATTACAAAGTTATCTAAAATATCGTAAGTGGGAGTGAGATATGATAAAAGTATGGCACATTACTCAAGATGTTGGCTATGGAGGAAATTTACTTTATAATATAACCAATAATGCCCAAAAGATACCGGAACCGCTGCCATGGATTGACCCGTCAATAAACTGTTTATATAAAGAGGCAGTTTTATCATTTATGGTAGGAAACTATGATAGTTCATTAACAGATTTATGTCTGTTAATGGAGCATGTGTTAAGAGCAGCTATATTAAATGACAAAGATTCGGGAATGCAAAGAACTGATTCTGCGACACAGTTAAATAAGTATGGGTCGTTAGCCGAAGCAATTAAAGAAGCAGAGAATACATCTTTAATGGATGGTTGCGATAAGGAATGGTGGAATGCTGTATCTAGAGTCATACGAAATAAATCAGCGCACTATGTGTTACCTGTATTATTAAAGAAATGTGCAAAGGAAGTAAAACTTCGTAAATACATAAATAAATACGAACTTCCGGAGAATAATTCAGAATATTGGTATGAGTCACATTTAATAAATTGGGGTTCTTTTTATCACGGTGCAGGTGGAGAACTTGTTGATCGATTTTTGCAAGACGTGACGAAAGAGCTTAAGATAGTGATATCAAATACGAAGTGGCAAGGAGATGAATCTTGGTGGATTTCGTTAAAAGAGCAGTATGATTCCTTTTTCTCATATGAATGGAGCATTGAAAAATTAAAATATAGTTTTGAACATGCCACAAAAGATTTAGGAAGCATTGCAGAATAAGGATTTAAGATCTAGAGGGGAGCATACAATATGGCAATAAAAAAGCTATTAATCAGAAATTATAAATCGATTGAAGATACAATAATCGAAATGAGACCAGATGTTAATATATTTGTTGGTGAGAATGATTCTGGAAAAAGTACTATTTTAGAGGCAATTTCTATTGTTGCGACAGGAAATCTAAATGGAAGATCCTTTGAAAAACAAATCAAAGCTAATTTATTTAATCAGAATGTACGAGAAAAATATATTGCTTCATTAAAAAATATAAAATCGGTAATGGCTCCTCCAACAATCATTATTGAAGCATATTTGGACATAGAAGATCAATCATTTTCGGGTACAAATAATGAATTAAGAGAAGATTGTGCCGGTATTAGAATGGAATTAGCCTTTAACCAGACATATGCGGGCATATATAAACAGATGTTGAAAGACGGAGAAATATACGATATTCCGATAGAGTTTTATACAGTTAATTACCATTATTTTAAGGGAACGCCAGTTGTCTATCGATTCGCTCCTGTGAAGGGTGTTTTTATTGACACTACTAGAAAAGATTATTCCTATGTTATGGATAAATTTGTGACAAGCAATATTGCAACATATTTGACTGCAAGGGAGCAAACGGATTTAAGCACTGCATATAGAAAAAGTCGACATGCATTTCAAGAAAATGAAGTTGTAAAACAATTGAATCATTCTATAAGTAAAAATGTGAAGGTAAATGAAAAAAGTGTAGCAATTGATTTAAGAGAAGACAATGTTGATGAATGGAAACATCAGATGTCTGTTATTGTAGAAAGTATTCCATTTGAGAACATAGGATTTGGAACACAAAATTCGATAAAGATTGAGTTGGCTATAAAAAATTCTAAAGATCAAGTTAATCTTATTATGATGGAAGAGCCAGAGAACAACCTTTCCTATACAAATATGACAAAACTTATTGATCATGTTATTGAAAGTGAAGGAAAGCAAGTGTTTATCTCTACGCATAGTAGTTATATTGCGAATAAGCTTAATTTGGGAAATATTTTCTTGTTGCATAATGGGAAAATTGAATCCATGAGTAAACTTCCTGATGATACAAAAAGATATTTTAAGAAGCTTCCTGGATATGATACATTGAGAGCAGTTTTAGCTGAAAAAATTATTTTAGTGGAAGGACCTACAGATGAATTAATTATACAAAGAGCATATTTGGATGAATATGGAAGACTTCCTATGGATGATGGAATTGATGTGATTGTAGTAGATTCATTAGCATTTAAACGTTATTGTGATATTGCTGTATTGTTAAAGAAAAAAATGGTGATAGTAACAGATAATGATGGTAATATCCAGAAAAATATCAATGATAAGTATTCGGATTATATAGGTGAATCAAACTTGATTTTTGTGCATGAAAAGAACGAAGATTTAAATACTATAGAACCAAGTGTGCTGGAAGTGAATTGTGAAAATGGAAAGCCTACAGAACTCTTTAAAGAAGCTGTGTCGAAAAAGAATTCAATGAAGAATAAAAGTAAACAAGAAGTTTTAGATTTTATGACAAATAATAAAGCGGAGTGGGCACTTCGCGTGTTTGATAGTGAGAATAAGATAAATTATCCGGAGTACATAAAAGATGCGATCAAACAATATAATTAGGGTTGAGGCTGCTGGTGCAGGAAAAACATTTAATATATGCAAAGATGCGTTAGAATTAGTAGAGAGGAATAAGGCAGACAAGCATGTATTGATATTATCGTATACTAATAGGGGTGTTGAAGCAATAAATACGGAAATCTGTAAACAAAATATGGGAATTATTGATTCTGAAATAGAAGTAATGACATGGTATAGTTTTGTGCTGAACGAATTGATAAAACCTTATCAGAGTATAATGTTCGGAATCAATGAAGTTAAGTCTATAGATTTTACAGATGCCTATGGTAAAATTAATTATAAAAAGACTGGTACAAGAGAACGATATATTACAACAAATTGTGATATTAAATCTAACGTAGTTGCTGAGTTAGCGTTACAGATTAATGAAAAGAGTCAAGGGAAAGTGATAAATCGATTGAATAAGGTGTATTCACATATTTTTATTGACGAAGTTCAAGACATGGCAGGATATGATTTGAACATTATTGAGGTTTTAATGCGCTCGGATTTGGCAGTTACGTGTGTTGGAGATAATAAACAAGCAACATTTCGAACAAATAATTCTACAAAAAATAAAAGTAAATCAGGAACTAATGTATGGGATTTTTTCCAAAAACTGATTCTGGAAGAAATTGTAGAGGTAAGGAAAAATCTAGTTAGTCGAAGATTTAATCAGGAAATATGCTCGTTCGCAAATGAAGTGTACTCAAACGAGAATAATATTAGCACATCAATGAAACAAACAACAGAGCATGATGGAGTAATATTAATAAAGAAAAAGGATATTCACCAATATTATGATTATTATAAGCCTATAGTGTTGAAATATGATAGAAGAACTTTGACGGATGGATATCAATCATTTAATTTCGGTGAGTGTAAGGGCATGACATTTGAACGGGTATTGATTTTTCCCAATGGTCCATTTAAGGATTTTTTATTAAAAGGGAAAAAAATAAAAACACCACAAAAATATTACGTTGCAGCAACAAGAGCAAAATACAGTATTGCATTTGTAGTAGATGTTTTACCACAAAATGTTGAGTGGTTGAAAAGAGAAGAATTAAGTATTAAAAATGATAAAATTGAAATATTAAGATATTGCAGGTCATGAGAGAAAGAGCGAGGTGATTGAAATGCCATTGACAAAAATTGAGGCAGAAAATTTTACGGTATTTGAAGATATCACAATTCCTTTTAGTAGGGGATTGAATGTGCTGGTCGGAGAAAATGGTATGGGAAAAACGCATATTATGAAGTTGGCTTATGCAGCGTGTCAAGCGTCAAAGCATGACGTATCCTTTTCACAGAAAACAACCATGCTTTTCCGCCCTGATCAGTCTAGTATAGGTCGACTTGTAAACAGAAACAAGAATGGAAAAAACTCGGCTAAAGTTTCAGTAGAATCTGATACAGCAAAAATAGGAATGTTGTTTTCTACTAAGACAAAAAAATGGGATGCAGAGATTAAGACAGAAGAAAAATGGGAAAAGCAAATGTCGGATCTTACCAGTGTATTTATTCCAGCAAAAGAAATTTTGTCCAATGCTTGGAATCTGGATGCTGCTGTAAAGATGGGAAATGTGGAATTTGATGATACCTATCTAGATATTATTGCAGCTGCAAAAATTGATATTTCCAGAGGCGTAGATTCTGCGGCAAGAAAGAAATATCTGGATGTTTTGCAGAAAATCAGTAATGGAAAAGTAACTCTGCATGATGACCGTTTTTATCTGAAACCAGGCACACAGGCAAAGCTGGAATTTAATCTGGTAGCAGAAGGATTGCGTAAGATTGCTCTTTTATGGCAGTTGATTAAGAATGGAACCCTGGAAAAGGGATCAGTATTGTTTTGGGATGAACCAGAAGCAAATATTAATCCGAAGTATATTCCAGTATTGGCAGAGCTGTTAATAATGTTGGAAAGCGAAGGTGTACAGATTTTTGTTTCGACTCATGATTACTTTCTTGCAAAATACATTGAGGTAAAGCGAAGCAAAGAAAGTGATGTTCAATATATTTCATTGTATAAAGATGAAGCGGATATGGTACAGTGTGAAATAGCTAGAGAATTTGAACTACTGGAACATAATGCAATCATGGATACTTTCCGTCAGCTTTACAGGGAAGAAATTGGGGTGGTATTAGAGTGAAAGTCATAACAGAATCTGAAATGAATTTTGGAAAATTCAATGAAGAAGATTTGTTTCATATCGAAAACTCCAAAATATATAAAGATCTTGGCTCAGGAATAAAAACGGTAGAGTTTATTTTAAAATACAATGAAAACAGTATTGTATTTTTAGAAGCAAAGAAAAGTTGCCCAAATGCGGCTAATCGGGATGAATCAGAAGAAAAGGAGAGGAAGTTTGAAGAGTACTATTCTTTCATAACAGAGAAATTTATGGCATCTTTACAAATATACTTGGCTACGATTATGGACAAGTATCAGGATACGTCAGAGGTGGGAGCTGACCTTCGGTCGGTGAAGAGCATGAAAGAAATTCAGTTGAAATTTATTCTGGTTATAAAAAATGCAGAAGATATCACATGGTTGGCTGGACCTTTGGCAGAATTAAAAGCCAGATTGCTCCAGGTTCGAAAAATATGGGGCGTTGAGGTGGCAGTTCTGAATGAAAAAATTGCAAAAGAACGTGGGCTGATCTGTTGAGTTGTACGAAAGAATGCTAATAACAAACTCGCATAGTTGTAGTAAAGTTTTCTGGAACAAAAGCAGTAATTAATGAATTATTATGAATAGATATAGATTTGAAAGTTATTCTGAAATCGTGGTTGAATCTATCGACGAAATATATGAGATTATTGAGGAGTATAATACATATTGGAAATTACCAAGAACTGATGGGAATACAGAAACCAGAGCATTTTATCGTGGACAAGCAAATGCACTGTGGAGTATAGAACCAAGTATATTACGGTGTGATACGGATGAGGGTGCACAATATAGAAAATATCAATCAAAACTGTTGGGTAAAAACTTGTTTGATCAGTTTGCATATTTACAGCATTATGTAACCGGTACAAGACTTATAGATTTTACGATTAATCCAGAGGTTGCATTATATTTTGCTTGTGAAAAAGAATCTATGTCAGATGCAGCACTTTTTTTGTATATCTATAATTCTCATCGTGCAGAATGGATTGATACTATTATATTCACTGAAATTATGCAGATGAATTATTGTGGTACTTTGAAAGTAAGCGAATTTTCAGAAAAATTATTTCAAAAGTATCCAGAACTTCATAGAAGGTTTTATAGTGTGCCTGAGTTAAATTTGTTTTTAATGTCATACTTAGATCATGGATATATGGTTTATCCAAGTAGTGGCAGTGAAAAAACTAATTTGAGGGTCGAGCGACAAGAGGGTGTATTCTTCATATGTGGAGTACAGTTTACAAAACCTATTACCAATCGGATGAGATTTGAATCGCAGGCAGGAAACAATGAATTTATTTGTCATTCAGTGAGTATCCCAGATTCATTAAAAGATGGCCATTGTTTAGTAAAACTAATTATAAATAAAAGATTGAAACCAGAGATTTTGAAACAATTAGAGAAAAAAGGAATTACGCATGCTTATTTGTTCCCTAATACAGAATAATTTTTGAGAGGAGTACCTATGGATTTACAGAATATACAAGAACAGTTGAATATAGAATTTTCCAAACCCGATACACGTATTATATTCTGGTTTGACGATAAAGGAGAATATGAGGACGAAGTATCAGAGCTGCAGTTGGATAATGCAAAATTACATATTCTGAATGGTACCAACTGGCTTTATTCAAAATGGTTATTGAACGAATCAGATACAGATGGTAAGTATCTTGTATATGCACCATTTTCCAAATCAAATGATGCAGAAAACCCACTGGCAGATATGTATTATTACTCGGTTCCGTATTATACGGACCGAGTATCCCAGATGTCGCAGGAGATTGGCATTGATAACCGATTTAAAGAGCATCTGGCCCAGTACAGCAATTTTTGGAAAAATAAAATTCGTATTGAAAAATTCAAAGAGCTTGGTATAGACCATTTCAATGTTGAAACCATTGATATTGGTCTTATTGCCGTACTTGCAGATGTGAAGACACCGAATTTTGAAGAGATTACCAGACAGCTGCTATTAAATGATAACGAAGCATACATGAAAGCATTAGAGGACAATGGACTTTTGGAGAAGTTCTGGAAATTGTGCGAGAAGTATTTTGGATATCAGTCAGAAAATCCGAACATAGATGATTTGGCAGCGTGTATGTTGTTAACTTATGCATCTATGACATTGAAAGATACCCTTCCGGCAGTATTGAAATCTTATGTTTTGAAAAAGAAAAACGATGTAGTAGTATTTGTCCGGAATCTGATGGACAATGTGTTATATCAGGATGCGTATGATGCTTTATCTGAAAAAGTAGACAAGACTTTACGAGTAGTGACCAGAATTAGAGAAGACCTGAAAAAGGACGCTGATAAGTCTAAAGATCAGTCTGCACAGCTTCTGGATATTGTTAATTGTGATGCATTCCGGGAACTGGATGTTATTTTAATTGACTGGGCGCTAGATCAGCTGAATGATGAGATTTTGGATGTTCAGATTGAAGGCATGAACCTTGCACAGATCGCAGAACAGCGAACCGCAAAGTCATGTCATTTTGGAGAGGTATATAAAAACGAATATCAGGCAATCAAATATGCTTATCAGATGATGAAGGCAGTATCTGTGCTGGAAGTGACCGGCGATATCAAGGCAATGGTCGCAAATTACCAGAAACAAACATATTTGATTGATTCATATTATAGATGGTTTTACAGTGCTTATGACTGTATAGAAGACACGGAGCGTTTTGCACAGGTGAGAGAGCGTATTGAGAATATGTATTCTTTCACTTATCTGCAAAAAGTAACACCGAAATGGAATCAGGAACTGACGGATGATATGATGACAGATACTGGATTGAAGCGTCAGGAAGACTTTTACCGGAATTACCTGAAAGCATACGAAGGAAAGAACCGTGTGATTGTCATTATCTCCGATGCGTTCCGGTATGAATGTGCAAAAGAGTTGATGGAACGACTAGAATTGGACGAGAAGTGTACACCGAAGTTGGAGTGTATGATCAGTGGACTTCCGTCAGTGACATCAGTAGGAATGGCAAGTCTTTTACCCCATAAAGATCTGCAGGTAGACGAAAAGTTGAATGTAACGGTAGATGGACAGACTTGTGATGATCTGGCTTCTAGAGATAAAATTTTAAAGGCACAGAATGAAAACAATGTGGCATTATCTTTTGACGAAGTAGCAAGTGCTAATAAAGAGAAGATCCGTGAGTTATTGCAGAAAAAGAATATTGTATATATTTATCATAATCAGGTGGATGCACGTGGGGATAAGCCTGCCAGTGAGAATGAAGTATTTACTGCCTGTTCTGAGGCAATCGAAGAAATTCATAAGCTGATCAAGAAACTGACCAGCTATATATCAGCGCCGAAGTTCTTTATCACAGCAGATCATGGATTCCTTTATAAAAGAGACAAACTGCAGGAGTTTGATAAAGTATCCTATGACCGGGAGATTTGCACATATTCCAATAAACGATTCCTGCTTACTACGCAGAAAGTAAACGAACCGGGAATGAAGTCAAGGATGATGGCGTATATGAATCAGTTATATGTGACGACCCCGATTGGCGCAGATATCTTTAAAGTGGCTGGTGGCGGACAGAACTATGTTCATGGAGGATCTTCTCTACAGGAGATGCTGATACCAGTAATTGAGCTTACAACGAATACCAGAGCAGTGTCTTATGACTATGTGGATGTTATCTTGACAACAGTGAATCGGAAGGTAACAAATCTGATCACTTACTTTGATTTTATACAGACAGAGAAAGTGACAGATACAATGAAGGCAAGGAGTCTGGTGGCATATTTTACAAGTGAAGGTGGAGAAAAGATATCTTTTGACGTTCCAATAGTTGCCAACAGCCGTGAAGATGCACCAGAAAAGCGAACATTCCACGAGAAGTTTACATTAAAGTCCAGAGAGTATAAGTATGGTGACAAGTATTATCTGGTACTGGCAGATGCGAATGATGAGAAGAATATTCTGCAGAAATATGAATTTATGATTGATATTGCGTTTGTGGATGATTTTGGGTTTTAAAATGATATAGGAAGGACGGTAGAAGTATATGGATAAGCAGTGGACGTTGCATGTTGAAAATTTTGGTAAAATAGCTGAGGCAGATGTTAGTATTTCACCATTAATGTGTTTTGTTGGCGATAATAATAGTGGAAAAAGTTATCTTATGAGCCTGCTATGGGGAGTATTAACATTAGGCAAAGATATTTTTCCTAAAATGCCATCAGAGGCAAAATCGTATAAAAGATGCGAAAATTGGTTGCGAGAAAGTCTGAATCAGAATAGAGAACTTGTAGAAGAAGACTTAGATATGTATGTATCTTGGTTTAATGAATTGCTTTCTAATAATAAAAAGAATCTATTAAAAAGAATTTTTAGTTATAATGTGGAAGCAGAAAAAATTGAAATTAAAAATTATAAGCGAAATAACAAAATTGAAATTAAATGGGAAGATCATGCAGAAAGGTACTCAGTTGCACAGACATATTTAAAATTCCCAAAACAGGAAACATATAGTAGAGAACAACTCCTTAGAATGAATGCTTATATCTGTTGGAACATTTTGATGTATGGAATAGCAGAGCCTCTATATACACCAGTTGTTAAAGGAAGACGTATGGGTGAACCAGTATATCTTCCTGCCTCACGTACAGGTTTTATGTTGACATATTCTCAATTGATAGAAAATTCATTACAGGTAAGCTATGCGCCAACAATGGAGGAAAACACTAGTACTTTAACGCTTCCATATATTGATTTTCTTCAATTGATTACTAAATTTGAAACAAAAAATAAACATACCAAGAAAAATGAAGCAGTTGTTCAGTTTATCGAAGAAAATATGACAAAAGGTAATGTTACTACTAAAAAAGACATAATGCCTGTTATCAAATATCGTCCAAATGGAATGACGAAAGAAATACCATTATATTTAGCATCTTCAATAGTAACGGAGATTTCACCATTATTATTATTATTTAAATCAGATATTAACTTTAAGACGCTTATAATCGAAGAACCAGAAGCACATTTGCATCCAGAATTACAACAGGCAATGGCGAGATTGATAATTAACATTGTTAATTCAGGTATACCAGTATGGTTGACAACTCATAGCGATACGATCTTGCAACATGTTAATAATATGTTAAAGCTAAAAAAACATCCGCAATGCACTGAATTAATGAGTGAATATAATTATAATAAGAAAGATTTATTGGATAGCCAAGATGTTTCAATGTATCAGTTCGTTCATATGAAAATAGACAAGTCAAAACTTGAAAAATTGGAATGTACTAAATATGGATTTGTTGTTCCAACATTTAACAATGCGTTAGATAAAATAGTTCGAGAAGTTTATGCCTTCCAGGAGGATTAATATGTATACGGAAAGAGTACAATATGCTATCGATAATTTTATAATGGAACACTATTTTTTGGATATGCAGCATAATTATCACTTAAAAGAAGAGAAAGATTCCGGGAAGAGTGATTTAGATGTGACTATTAAAAGTGATAATTTATGCATTTACAATTTTGATGATAAAAAGAAATGCAACTTTCTTAGACCAGATAAGAAAAGAGGCATGCAAAAGAGCGTAGATCATATTTTGTTTGAACAAGTGGATGATGGGTGGCGACTTCATTTGATAGAAATGAAAAGTAGCGTTGGGTATAATACATGGCTTGAGTCGATAAAACCTAAGGTTCGAACAAGTTATTTAACTTCATTAGCAATTGCTGATTTTCTTGGTATTAAGATAACAGATATCGTAGCGTACACAACATATGATGAAGAAAAATTTTCAGCCAACAGTAACAAAACTAATCCCAGAGCTTTTGTTCCACCCTTGGGAAAAAAGGCACGAGATCCTGTTAAAGATGAGTGGGAAAAAGATCAACTGTTTTTAGAACTTGGTGAAGAATTTAAAATTGTACATAAAAGAATTAAGATGAATAAGGATGAAAAAACTGGAGTATTATTGGGAAATCTGGTGATATCCTAATATGATAAGAGGTAGATTATGGACGAATTTAGTAATACAAAGGGAAATGCAACCGAGGACAAAAGAGAAGAGATTAAACAAAAACTCCGCCAGTACTATGATGGTCGCATTGTACGGAAAGATTTAACTAAATCTATCCGTGAGGGAGCGAACGTTCCGGTCTATGTACTGGAATACTTGCTTGGACAGTACTGCAATTCTGATGATGAAGAGATCATTGAAGAAGGAGTAGAAAACGTAAAACGCATTCTGAGAGATAATTATGTGCGTCCAGATGAGGCACAGAAGATTCTCTCTCTTTTGCGTGAAAGAGGAAGTTATACAGTTATCGATCGTATTACAGTGGTGCTGAATACGAAAGAAGATCGCTATGAAGCTACATTTTCTAATCTGGGGGCGAAAGGAATTCCGATTCATCCGGATTATGTGAAAGATTATGACAGATTACTCTGTGGTGGTATCTGGTGCATTCTACAGCTGGAATATGAGTTCATTGAAGAGGATAAGAAAAATACGCAGCCAATCCGTATCCGGAAGTTGACTCCGATTCAGATGCCCCATGTGGATATGGATGAAGTCAAGAATGGAAGGAAAGCATTCACCAAAGAAGAGTGGATGGATGTACTTCTTCGTTCCACAGGACTGGAGCCGGATAAATTTAGTGAAAGAGCTAAATGGCTGCTGATTGCCCGTATGATTCCATTGGTAGAGAATAACTTCAACCTCTGCGAATTGGGACCTCGTTCTACCGGTAAATCATACATATATGAGCAGATTTCTCCGAACAGTATTCTGGTTGCAGGCGGACAGACGACTGTGGCAAATCTTTTCTACAATATGTCCAACCACACAGTAGGTCTTGTAGGTATGTGGGACTGTGTCGCTTTTGATGAGGTTGCAGGAATCAAGTTTAAAGATAAAGATGGTATCCAGATTATGAAGGGATATATGGCATCTGGAGCATTCTCTCGTGGTAAAGCAGAGATTCAGGCAAAAGCTTCTATGGTTTTTGTCGGAAATATTAACCAGAGTGTAGAGACACTTTTAAAGACATCTAGTTTGTTTGATCCGTTTCCACCGGAAATGGGCACAGACACTGCATTTTTAGATCGTATGCACTGTTACATTCCCGGATGGGAGATTCCGAAATACAGACCGGATTCTTTTACCAATGATTATGGTTTTATTACGGATTATTTGTCAGAATTTATGCGGGAACTTCGGAAAGACAACTATAGTGATATCATGGACAAGTATTTTCGACTTGGAAATAACTTAAATCAGCGTGATACGATTGCTGTCCGTAAAATGGTTTCAGGTTTCACTAAGCTGTTATTTCCGGATGGAGAAGTAAGTAAAGAAGAAGTTCGTGAGATTGTTGAGATTTCTCTGGAGCTTCGTCGCAGAGTAAAAGAACAGTTAAAGAAAATCGGTGGTATGGAATTCTATGATGTAAACTTCTCTTATACTGATAACGATAGCTTTGAAGAGCATTATGTATCAGTTCCAGAGCAGGGTGGCGGAAAACTGATCCCAGAAGGTATGGGTAAACCTGGATGCTTATATACGGTGTCAAAATCAAAGACAGGTATGATCGGGTGTTATAGGTTGGAAACACAAATGATGCCTGGCAACGGAAAACTGACTTGCACGGGTATCGGCTCGGGAAAAGAGCAGAAGGAAGCAACGAATACAGCGTTTAATTATCTGAAAGCCAATGGAGGACGTATTTCTGGTCAGATCAGTACAACGACAAAAGACTATATTATCAATTATCAGGATATGCAGGGGATTGGAATGACAAGTAATCTGGCAATGCCTACTTTAATTGCGATATGTTCAGCGGCACTTGGTAAGACGCCATTAAACAGCCTTGCTGTACTGGGAGAAATCAGTATCGGAGGTACTTTGATTAAGGTAGATGAATTGGCAAGTACTCTGCAAGTATGCCTGGATAGTGGCGCAAAGAAGGTGTTACTGCCGATTACATCAGCTGCAGATCTGGGAACTGTACCTTCGGATCTTGTTGGTGCGTTCAGTTTAATCTTCTATTCTTCTCCAGAGGAAGCGGTATATAAAGCATTAGGCGTGGAGTAAGAATAAAAGATCGAAAAGAAGGTGAGTAGTTATTTTTGAACAGGATTTTGAGGAGATGCTTCGGAAGCACGAAGAGTCTCTGAATGATAAGAAGAGATTTACGGCTTTGGTAAAAGATTTATTTCCTGACCAGGCAAAGAATGTCAATCTATTGTTGATGGCATATAATATGGGGATTGCTCAGGATATACAGAACACATCAAGAATCAATAATACATTCGCCTTTCGTTATGTGAAGCAGTTAATGGATGATTTTGGAATGAGCCGTGTAAATGCAGACTGGATTGTATCTGTATGGTGCGTTTGTTATGGAAATAAAGTATTAGGCAGAACTTGTGAGATCACATTGCAGAAACAAGGAGGCGGGCCTGCTATTCAAGATGAGAAATCTTCATCGGGGAAATCATATGGCGATTTGTTTACATATAAGAAAAGCCTGCAGGGAAGCGGGTTGGCTGTGGCAAGGTTTTCCGGAAGTAAAAACACGACTATTATTTTTCAGAACAAATCGGGAAATACACCGGTGATAGAAATCGCAGAGGGCAGTTTTAAGAATAATAAGACAGAGGAAGCAATTCTGACAGAAGGTATCGGCTACATTGGGAAAGGTGCATTTGCGGACTGCGACTGTTTGCATCAGGTGGTATTGCCTATGAGTATGAAGGAAATTGGCGATTCTGCCTTTGAGAATTGTAGCAGTTTAAAATCAGTGTCCCTACCAATGATGGTGGAAAGAATAGGGGAGAATGCATTCAAACGAACTGGGTTAAAAACACTTAAGATTCCCAAAAGTGTATATTGGATAGGCGATGGTGTATTATCTGGCTGCAGTGAACTGGAACAGATTGCAATACCTGAAAATATGGATACGGTTCCTAAGAGAATGTTTGAAGAGTGTACCGCATTAAAAAAAGTAGTATTACATGAGAATTTACATTCTATAGGTGAGAGAGCGTTCTTTGGGTGTGGTTCTTTGGATTTTATTATCATTCCGGATAGTGTGAAAAGTATTGGACAAGACGCTTTTTCTAATACGGATAAGCAGTTTATTATTCAATGTTCCTTTGGTTCCTATGCAGAGGAATATGCAAGAAAAAATAAGATCAAGTATCAGCTTGTATAAGATGTCGCCTATGATGCGACCATGCAAGATAAAACAGGCGGTAGGATAAGAGGAAAGAGGTGAAGTGTATGGGATTTTTCGATGCTCTGTTTGGAAATAAAAATCAGATTCCGACAGTTACATCTATTCTTCCGGCAGCGGCAAAGAACGAGATTATGTCCGGAAGACTTCCAATCCTGAATACAGATCAGTTGTTCCTGAAACGTGGTGAAAAGATTCACTTTATTGACAAAGCGGTCAATCTGGAAGAAAAGACGGTGAAGCAGTATCGCCATTATGGGCACAGCAGTCCTGGATTGTTTAAAGGGACAAGGTGGAGTTCTGGTCAGGGAAAAACCATTGAACATACAGAACTGGTGCAGCACCGGGGAATCTTGTATATAACCAATCAGAGGATCGTATTTCAGGCTAAGGAATGGGGATTTGATAAGACGTATAAGTATCTTACAGCAATTACACCATACAGTAACGCTTGTGAGATTCAGTTTGGTAATAAAAGTTATTGCTTAGTTGTTGCAGATGGAAATGTAATGTATCAGGCGTTACAGTTGATTAAACAGAGGTGTAATTACTGATGAAAATAGAATTACGAAAGATTATAGAAAGATATCCGGGTATTTTGGAAAATAAAAATCAATTTAGAAATATTCTCAAGGATTTATATCCAGAAACAATGCGTGAGGTAAATATTATAATTAATGCATTAGATGCAGGGATAGCTTCGCAAATAAGTTCTACAGATATTATGCGAGAGCAGGATATACGAAGGCATCTTATAATACTCGAAAAGCTATATGGAATAGCACCCCAATATGGAATTGAGGCATTGTATTCATGGGCGGATGCTTTTGATATAAAATATGAGATGTTTGAAATAAATAACGAGAAACTGCCTGTTGTAAGTAGAAACATTCGTGATAGTGAGATACATGTTGCTGGCTCTGTTGCGTATAGAAATAAACAAATTGAATTGACATATTTAGGGATAGAACTCTTAGGAGAAAACGATATTTATGGAATGTCGTTTAAGTTTCTAATACAAAACAATACAAATAATAATATCACTTTATATGATGAAGTTATTGTAATTAATGAAATCGGTATTAGTATAAATACATTTGCGGAGAGCCCACCAGGTTTGAAAAAAGTAATCGGATTTTATGCTTCAAAAGATGATTATAAATATTGTGGAATTAATTCTAATAATGATTTCAGAAGTCTTGTTTTTAAATTATATTATACTCTTGATGATGAATGCGATAGACATTATACAGATGCAATGAATTTAGAAATTACATTTATATAGGGGGATATTATGGAAGGACAGTTAAAAAATGGAACAATCCTCACATCAGAATGTGGGAATAAATATGAAATTGTAAGCCTTCTGGGAGCTGGCGGTCAGGGGGAAGTGTATGATGTGACATGCGGTGGCAGTCATTATGCACTGAAATGGTATTTCAAAGGGAGTGCCACAGCCAGACAGAAGAAAATCCTGGAAACCATCGTTGCAAAAGGTTCTCCGGATCCATGTTTTTTGTGGCCAATGGAAATGATTATACCGGCACAGGGAGAACTGTTTGGATATATCATGCCTCTCAGACCAAAGAATTATAAGAGTATTGTGGATCTGATGAAAAAGAGAGTTAATCCATCTTTCTATACACTTTGCAGGACGGCATTTAATCTGACCAGAGGATACCAGAAATTACATGCTATGGGAGCAAAATATCAGGATATTTCCTTTGGTAATCTGTTTTTCAATCCGGATAATGGTGATGTGCTGATTTGTGATAATGACAATGTTTCTTTCGATAACAGCAAGCCGGGCGGAGTACTTGGCACACCTGGTTTTATGGCTCCGGAAATTGTTCGGGGAGAGAAAAGACCATCGAAGGATACGGATCGGTACTCTTTGTCAGTATTGCTGTTTTACCTTTTTATGGTTAATCATCCACTGGAAGGAAAGCTGGAAGCAAGTATCAAATGTATGGATATGGCTGCCAGAGTGAAGCTGTACGGAACAGATCCGGTGTTTATTTTCGATCCGGATAATAAGTCCAACAGACCTGTGAAAGGGATTCATGATAATGCCAATATTTATTGGCCGTTATATCCGGAAAAGTTCCGTCAGATGTTCACAAAAGCCTTTACCGTAGGCTTAAATGAGCCAAGCAAGCGTATCACGGAACCGGAGTGGATGACACTGTTTGCGAATATGATGAGCGGAATGCTTCGTTGCTCCTGTGGAGCACAGCTCTTTTATGATGAGGATCTGGAAGCCAAAGGTGCAGCCCATATCTGCTGGAATTGTCAGAATGCAGTTCCGGTACCGAAGAAATTGATGATTGGAAAGAATCGTATATTGCTGCATCAGGATACAAAATTATTGCATCATCATGTGTACGAGGATTTTGATATGGATACAGTAGTGGGCAGTGTGGTACAGAATCCGAAGAATCCAGCCCTTTGGGGTATCCGGAACGAGGATAAAGTGAACTGGACGTATCAGAAGGCGGATGGGACACAGATTCCGGTGGAACCCGGACGGACGGCAGGCATTGCAAAAGGTGTAAAAATTATTTTCCCGCAGACAACGGGTGAGTTTCGATAAGGATCGACGAAGGAGGAAAAAATATGCAGGAATTACAGAGACCAGGTGGAGAACTGGCAACAAGACCGATTCATTTCTTTTGGGTAGTGGATTGTTCAGGATCCATGTATGGAGAAAAAATAGGAATTGTGAATAATACAATCCAGGAATGCATTCCGGAAATGAGAAATTCAGCAGATAATAACCCGAATGCACAGCTGTTGATCCGGGCACTTCAGTTTTCATCCGGTGCAAGCTGGATTACCACCAGTCCAGTGCCGGTAGAGACTTATAGTTGGGAGGACATGGAGGCAAATGGGCTGACAGAGCTTGGCAAGGCATTTGATCTGCTTGCTGCACAGCTGTCTATTCCGCCAATGCCGGCAAGAGCATTGCCGCCGGTAATTGTGCTTCTTTCGGATGGTCAGCCAACGGATGATTATAAGAAAAGCCTGGATAAATTAAAAGGTATGCCATGGTTCCGGAAAGCAGTGAAGATTGCTATTTCCATCGGACAGGATGCGGACGATGATGTCCTGATAGAGTTTACCGGAAATAAAGAACTGGTTCTGCAGGCAAATAATGCGACTGCACTTGCAAAGATGATCAAATGGGCATCAACCACAGCATCTATGGTGTCTGCTCCTTCCAGTAAACCGATGAATTCTACTCCGGTCTCTGCGCCTGCAGCATCCACACCGTCTGCGGCTGCTTCTGTACCTGCCGATGATCCATTTGCACCAGCAAATAATGGGGCACCGTTAGTACTTGATATGAGTAATATCCCGAATCCGGATGATTTTGATGAGGGAGCTGTTTGGTAAGGGTAAGGAGGAAATTGGATGAAGCGCTATTTATGTGACGGTATTGTCAAAGGTGCTACCCACCAGAGAAACGGATTGCCATGCCAGGACAGCAAAAAGATTGTAGAGATATCCGATGATATTGTAATCATTGCTGTAGCAGACGGACACGGAAGTGAGAAATGTCCCCGAAGTGACAGAGGATCTACTATTGCCGTAAACACATTCTGTGAAGTGATGAAAAATTACCTGCAAAGTTACGGTTCGGATGAGAATGGTCTGTCGAACCTGATTACTTTCTTGAATCGGGAAGGGGATATGCGTTTTGCGCAGGATATCTGCGAAGAATGGCAGGCAAGAGTAAAGCAGTCCTATTATAAAAATAAAGAAGAGGGGATGCTGGATGATGATGGGAATATTAAATGGCCATCAGTGTTTTCTCTTTATGGTACCACTTTGCTGGGAATGCTGATTACGAATACCTTTGTTTTTTCTTTCCAGATTGGAGACGGTGACATCAATCTGGTTACGAAAGATGGTGTGTTTGCTTTAGTAGAGCCGGAGAAGTTTTTAGGCACTGAGACACATTCTCTGTCCAAACCGGATGCCTGGCGAAAAGCTGTGGCTTCCATCCGGCGAAGAGATGGTGAGGATGAAGAATTGTGTATGTATATGTTATCTACAGATGGTTTTGCAAATAGCTACACATCAGATGTGGAATTTCAGAAAACATGCAGCGACTATTTTGGAATGATACGTGAGCATGGAGCTGAGACGGTCCAGGCTAATTTAAAGAAATGGCTGACAGAGACCAGTGAATTGGGCTGTGGCGATGATATTACAGTGGTGATGGCATATTTTGAAGGCGAACAGTAAAGCTGTTTGCCTTCATGAGAAAGTAGCGAAGCGGATTCCTAATGTCCGCTGATGCAGAGGAAAAGAGAGAAGGTGTTCTGGTGATCGTGGACCGCTATTATTACCATCAACTGAATAAGCAGGATCAGTCAGTTTATCGAGCATTTTATGATGGGGTAATGGCACACCAGAACATTATTCCTATTCCTGTCAGGGGTGATTTTCCCCAAGAGGCATTTGAACGGATCTTTGATGCAATGACGAAAGATAATCCGCTGATTTATTATCTGAATCAGATAACAAAGATCATGCTGAAAAGCTATATCAGCAAGCAGAAAATAGGGTAATCGGATGCATATTTCCGGTTGGGAGGAGGGCAAAATGCTGCAAAGATTGCCAATGAAATGACTGATTTTGCAGATCAGATACTACTTGAATCAGAAGAAAAAATTTATGTTTCAAAAATGTAAATGATAACATGAATACCTGCCGGATAACGTTACGATGAAGGGAGATTTGATATATGGAATACTGCGTTTCTGGAAAAGGAAAAGACGCTAGTAAAATGGCTGATCAGGTCGTAACCAAAATGTTGCAGGAGTATTCACGTCAATTGTTTGGTTTCACCCGTGCGGAGTTTGATAGTATCGTGGAATATGATGTGATAAACATCATGGCATATTATTATTCTAAGATGAATGCACAGCAGAAGGCTGTGATTGTAAATGCGCTGCAGGAGCAGTTTGAACTTTCTTACATGGATGATACTTTAGAAAAGCTTGCTATGTTTGCAGATGATGAAGTATACGTTCCTCTTTCCTGTAAGTTGATGGATAGACTCGGAGATAGCCGTGTCACAATAATCGTGTATGAAACCATTTTTATGTGCTGTGCAAGTATGACCAAGAACCATTGGAATCAGAGCAATTCGTATTCTAATTACTTGGTTCTCCTTAATGCAGCCTTTTTTCATGCACTTTCTTATAAATTGCATATCAAGGACAGCTATGTCAACTCCATGAAGGCTCTGTATGACCAAGATGGATACGATGAATTCGTTGAATCTCTGTATGAAAAGCATTTGGATGATATGGGCTGGGACGCTGATGTTGAATTAGATGTTTTGGATGAGCTGATTGATGTTAGCAAAACCAATACATTTTTTGATGAAGGAACACAGGAAGAGTACATGGGCGCAGTGGAAGCTATGGGTAATATCCGCAGAGAACATGTAAATACTGTGCGTGAAGAAGACGAAACAGAGGGATTTGCTCGTATTGTAGAGAAAACTGGTATTCGTGAGCTCCAGAGCGTAGATATTCATGGTTTCGAATGCCATTTCTGTGAAGCTAAATACAGTGATGAGAAGTACATCATCGTTTACCAGAAGGATACTCATATTCGTGACATTATTGATAATGAAGAGGAATGGAGCAATTTCCAGAGAGAATTGTACCGTGAAGATATCCGCCAGGATAACAGCAAGGCTATGGTATATATCGTATACATTCTGGATGATAATTCTGACAATATTCCGATTCAGGTTATTGAGAGTAATAAGACTTACGGCAGAAAATATGTATTTTCTGAGGATGAGACGATCACCTTTATCAATGGTATTGTAAAAACTTCCAGTGATGAGATTAGTGCAGCTTCTCCTGTTCAGGAGTGGGATCGTATTTTGAGAGAAGAACATCTGACTGCATGTCTGACTGAACCATATTCCGCAAAGAAGGTAGAGAATTATCTGGGTGGACAGCGCTTTGATGCGGATTATGTTCATGACGATGATTATTCTACGATGAAGCATTCCAAAGTACCACAGATTAAGTGGGTGAAATCATTAGAGACTACTGGGTTCAGAGATTTCTGTTTTGACAAGAAAACGATGACCTTTGGTCAGATTAACCTTTTTTATGGAGCTAATGGATCTGGAAAAACATCCGTTCTTGAAGCAATTGAGTATGCACTTACAGCGGAAGTCCGTCGAGTAAAGGACTTCAAGGTAAAGCTTCCTACTGATAGTTTTCCTAAATTACATGTATACGATACAGAAGCGGGAGTGCATACATTTACACCTGGCTTCTCTAAAAAAAATAATAAAGAAATTGAGCGTGTATGGTATGGTGTTCCGGTTGGGAGAACTAAATCCAATCTGAATGAAAACTTTAACCGTTTCAATGCATTTGACTCAGAAGCAGCTTATAAGTTTATTCATGAGTCTGATAATAGTGAAGATAGTTTTGCATCTATGTTCGGAAATCTCATGTTCGGCGAAACAGTCGTTGATCATGAGAAGAAGTGGCAAAGATTTAAGAAAGCCTTTAATGATCGCTACACAGAACTGCGGAGCGAACTGAGTGAAGCCAGAAATATGGCGGATATTTATGAAAGAAGCTTGGCTCAAAAAACAGATAGTTCTAAATCTGAGGAGATTGAGGCTGGTATTATTGCACTGAAACTCGTAGGGCGTGCTCGTCTTCCGAAGGGATCTAGCGACAGATATCCGAAGATTTTGGAAGAAATGAAGGCAATTCGCAAGTATGTGGATGTTCTTTCTGCGCACAATATGGAAAGAATGACATTTAAGGCGATTGCAGCACAGGTGGCTGAGGCAAAGAAGAATAATCTCCTTTATACCAGACAGCGAAAAGATAAATCAGAGGAAATTACCAGACTTGCTGAAGAAAATGGAACCATCAAGAAGAAAATATTTGATGAAAGAGAAAAACAGACCGGTATTCAGCAGAGACTGGATCGTGTTAACACAGACATTCGCAATTGGACAATTGTTCAGAATGTACTTAGTCATGAAGAGACCATTAAACTCGTAAATGATCTTCTGGATGAACTGACCCAGATTGAGCGTGAACTGTATCATATTTCAAAAATTGAACAGAGACCTGCCATTATTAATTTCCTGAAATTGGATGATCACCAGGGATTATCCGAGGCTGAAAAGCAGCGCTATGAGGCGGAGCTAGAAGCGGCCAAGGCAAGAAGACGTCAGGTTGAAAACAAATATAACGAAGAGAAAAAGGCTTTCGGGGAAAAAGAACAACAAGCGATTGAACTTAGAAAAATCGGCAAAACTCTCATGACCGATGCAAAGTGTCCTCTTTGCGGTCATGAGTATGATACTACTCAGCAGTTGATTGATATCATCGACAATGCGGTAGTAGTTGATGACAAAATGGATGCTTTGATTACTGAGATTCAGGAACTCCGCAGACGCATTATGGAGCTGGAGAAGATTTTGGATCGTCAAAAGCTGATCGATAGAGCAAAGAAGGAACTGTTGAAACTGGCAGACGTTGTTCCAATAGTAGGAAAATGTGGCTCAGATTATAAAAAGCTGTATGAATATGTTACTTCAAAGGCTGAAAAGGAGAAAAGAAAAGAAGAGATTGTTGAGCAGCAAACAGCTCTTGATAACCAAGGATTCTCTATCCGCAATATCAATGCATGTAAGGAATATACCAGCACGGATTCTACATATTTAGAGTATAAGAAAAATGGAAAGGGTACCTACGCAGAATTCCTGCAGAGCAGATTGCAGAAAATTCAGCAGGAACTGGCATTATCTGAAAGTGCTATCGTAGATCACCAGAAAAAGATTCAGCAGAATGAGCAGAGGGAAGAACTTCTAAGAAGTGAGATCCATAGTCTGGAATCACAGCTGGAAGCTCTTGATATGGATATTAACCGTGCCATCGAGCAGGCACTTGAAACCTTGAGGACAAAATTTGAATTGCCGGCTACAGGTGTACTCGGCGAATGGGTATTAAAGTACCATGCGGTATATGACAAGTGTGAATTAGAAGTAGAACGTCTGGAAGCTCAGAACTCAATTGCTTTGGAACGCCAGATGTTAGCTGAATACAAGGCAACAATCAAGAGAGTTGAGCCTATGGTTGAGCGCTGTGCGAGAGCAGTACAGGCTTTTGAAAAGATGCCTTCCCTCAGTTCTTTCGTAGAAAAGGGAATTCGCAGTAATATTCAGCAGATCAGCAAATTCTTCAAGTGGATGCATCATTCAGGAGAATTTGAAAAGCTGGATATCGACGATAAGGGTATCTATGCGGTTCGAGGCCTGAATAATCAGGAAGTAAGAACTTATGAGATGAGTACTGGTCAGAGATCCACCATCGCTATGGCAGTAATGTTTGCATTACATATGGCAGCGCCGGATGCACCACAGTTCTTGCTTTTGGATGAGCCGCTTGCCACTATGGATGATACACAGGTATTGAACGTGCTGGATATTCTGAAATCTATGGCAGAGCAGAATACTCAGATATTCTTTACTACTGCAAACGGTATCATGATTAATCTCTTCAAAGAATGCTTCAAAAATACAACGTTCGACTATAAAGAATACCAGTTTGTAAAGAGAGTAAACCGTCCTTCAGAAATCAAAGAGAGCAGTATCAACGATACGAAATCAATTGAGGAACTTACACTGGATGATCTTACCCTTGATTTTCATCAGTTTGCGCAGATTCGTAATATTCTTCGTAAGAATCAAGAGAAGCTGGTTGCCCGAGAGGAATGGGAAGAACTGCCGGAAGAAGTTGAAACGGCGGCTGGTGCAGGTGTACAGGTACAGCAGCCGATAATTCAGACAGCACCGGAAAACTTCTATATGACATTAGATAGTGACGAAAGAAGAGTTCTGGACGTTTTAGTAGCAGATCAGCCGGAAAGTGTTACTGAGTTTGTGAAGCTTGTTTCACCGTTCCCGAATTACAAAACGATTCTGGAGCGTATTAATGAAAAAGCGCTTGATTTTTATGAAGAAACCATTATCAATACGGATGAGATGCTACCTTATGTTGAGGAAGATTATCTCGATGAACTGAAAGAACAGCATGATGCTTACTATGACAAGAACAAAGCTGATCTGATGATTGAAGAACAGCGTCGTCTTGCTGAGGAAAGAAGTGCTCGGCTGGCCGATGAGTTGAAGAAATCCGAAGCAGAGCGCCAGAGACTTGAAGAAGAACGTCGCCTTGTTGAAGAAAGTAGATCCGAAGCAGATTCTAAGAGAGCGGAACTTGCCGAAGTGCAAAGACAGAAGCTGGAGGACGAGTTGAAGAAGTCTGAGTCAGAACGTCAACGTCTGGAGGCAGAGCAACGTGCTGCAGAGGAACGGCGTGTAGCTGAAGAAGCAGAGCGAGCAAAAGCAGCAGAGGAGCAAAAGCGAGTCGAAGAAGAACGTTTGGAAAGACTTCGTGCAGATGCAGAATCTAGGAGAAAGGCTGAGGAGGAAGAGCGCATTCGATTAGAGGATGAGTTAAAGAAATCTGAAGAAGAGCGTCGCAAACTCGAAGCAGAAAGGGAAAAAGAGGCAGAACTTAGAAGAGCTGAAGCAGAACGCAGGACTCAGTTGGAAGAAGAACTGCGCAAGGCAGAAGAAAAATCTCGTCAGCAGGAAGAGCAGCGTAAAGCAGATGATGCCCGCAGGCAAGAAGAACTGCGTAAGGCAGAAGAAGCTCGTCAGCTTGAAGAGCAAAGAAGAGCAGAGGAAGAGAAGGTTTTGCAGGAGGCTGAGCAACAGAAAATACGATACAAACAGATGAATGTCTGCCAGTATTGTGGTGGCGCATTTACCGGATTATTTAATAAGAAATGTAAGGTTTGCGGTAAGCCAAAAGACTATGCGTAAACCGGTAGGGGTGTTTGGATATGGAAAAACGTATACCTAAAAAAACATATAGAAACATTATGAACTCTCTCGGGGGCGGTACTGTTCCCCGAGAAGGTTTGGGGTATATTGCAGTTGGAAGAGAGAAAGAAATAGACTCTCTTCTTCGTGATACAGAGATTATCCAGGATGGTGGAGCTACATTCCGTTTTGTGGTAGGTGATTATGGTAGTGGAAAAACATTTCTGCTTCAGACAATCAAAGAGTACTGTGTAAAGAATAATTTTATTGTGGCAGAGGCGGATTTGTCACCAGATAGGGCCTTGATTGGAAATTCTACAAAGAAAAAAGGATTGGCAACATACCGTGAACTGATGGCGAACGTATCCAATAAGACAAATCAGTCCGGAAGAGCGTTAGCCAAAGTACTGGAATCCTGGGTTAATAATATGTTTGCCCGTGCTGCCATTCAGATGTCTCAGAATCCGTTTGGAGAGACAAATATTGAACGAATTGCAGAAACGCTCATGCTAGAAGATTGTGCAAAACTGCAGTCTCTTGCATATGGCTATGAATTTACTATGGGATTGCGCTTGTTCTGGAAGGCCAGTAGAACTTCTGATATGAGTGAAAAAATGACCGGACAGGAAAATGTTCTCCGGTGGTTCCGTGGCGAATTCAAAACCAATCAGGAAGCAAAAAAGGAACTGGGCATCAATGCAACAGTGCAGGATGAAAACTGGTTTGATTATATCGTTCTGTGGGCACAGTTTTTTGTCCTTGCGGGATATAAGGGATTTATTGTTCTGATCGATGAGCTTGCTTATATTTGTAATACAGCAAATGGTATCACTCGCCAGAATAACTATGAAAAAATCTTGATGATGTATAATGCGGCGCTTCAGGGCAAGGTAGAAAACCTGGGAATTATCATGAGTGGTATACCAAAGAGCATCTATGATAAGAAAAAAGGTATTTTCAGTTATGAAGCAATGCGTTCGCGTTTATCTACTGGTTCATACCAGGATCCAAGCATCGTGAATATGATGACCCCGATTATAAAGGTACTTCCGCTGACGAGAGAAGAAATGTATGTACTCTTGGAGAAACTTGCTGAAATACATGCTCAGTTGAATGAGTATGAAAAAGTCATTACGGAGGACGAGATGATCGATTTCGTAAAGCTTGCATATTTAAAAAGGGAGACTACTTTTATTACGCCACGAACAATGATCCGTGATTTTATTCAGATTTTGGATGTTAAACGTCAGAATCCGGATAAAGGAATCAGGGATATTCTTGCTGCTTACAAATTTGCAGTTGATGAAGAACAGAATTATGAGGAAATTGACGATTAGGGAGATACTTAGCCCATGAAGATTAGAAAACTTACCATATCCGCCAGAGCAAAGACATGTTTGCTTGCTGCAGGATATGAAGATATAGAGGAATTAGAGAGTATAACAGATGAAGAACTCCTGAATATTAGAAATTTGAATAGGAAGGGAGTTGCAGAAATTCGTGAGGCTATTGATGTATATTTTGCTTCAAAGGATGAGCAGGAAGAAGTACTTGCTAAACAGAAAGAACGGGGATTGTCGTTGAGAGACCAAGATGATCCATTTTATTTTATGACGTCTTATCCGGATACTGTAAAGAATATTGCAAGAAAAAAAGAAGAAGCTTGGGAGTATCGTTTATTTATTGAAGCAGCGATTTACAAATATGATAGTCTCAATTCTTATCGTAAGCAAAGAGTCGTTTTCTGGGATCATGAAGACTATTTAAATCGTATTGAATCTACAAGTGAGTTTACGTGCTTCATAAAGTTGCAGCTGGATAAATTACTGGATTTCGTACAGAACATTGCCAGATGTGTGAATGTAGATTTAAAAGAGTCTTATGGTGCACCGGGAGAAGCTGGCGACGTTCAGAAGATAATTGTAGCTACCGAAAAATTAATGCAGATTTATAAAGATATGATTGCATGGAAATTGTCCTTTGGGAATATTGATGCTGATTATAAGTATAGGAAAGTGATTGAACAATTCTTGCCAATCATCGATGGTGTATTGGAGAATATTGACGATATGTATGAAAAACTTCATATAGCTAAGAAACAATTTGAAGATTTATTAGCTGGTCGGATTACCGGAGAGAATCTTCATGTAGATTTGAATATTTCAATTGACTTAAAAACAGAGGATTTCGCAAAAGCATTAGATGAATGGAAAGAAGTGTATTTTGATGTATAATAGAAAGAAGATGAAGAGGATCTAAGTGATAAAAAGGTTGAGGAAAGTAAGCTGACAGCTGAGGATCTAATAGTTAAAGAGAGAACAATTCGATGTACCGCAGATAATTGTGGTGCAAATTGAAATGAGCAAGCTACGAAAAAGCACAGTTCTGTCTGAAAAATGGGTCATTTACAAGAAGTAAACTAATGGGGCAATTGAATACAACGGATATACTCTAGAGCGGATAAAATATGCTGTTTCAAAGATAGATATTTAATATATTCACTGCCTTCATGAGAAATCTGTGAAGTATTTTGGGAATAAAAGCTAATGCAGAGGAAAAGAGAGAGGGTGTTCTGGTGATTGTAGACCGCTATTATTACCATCAACTGAATAAGCAGGATCAGGCGGTATATCGTGCGTTTTATGATGGAGTAATGGCTCACCGGGATATTATCCCTATTCCTGTCAGGGGTGATTTCTCCGAGGAGACATTTGGACGGATCTTTGATGCAATGACAAGGGATAATCCACTGATTTATTATCTGAATCAGTCTACCTGCAGCTGTGCCAGTGATACGTTCGGACACATCGCTATTTGTCCGCAATATTTCTTTCCAAAAGAAAAGGTAAAAGAGTATAATCGGAAAATAGAAAAAGAAGTGAACTCTCTGGCGTCCAAGTTAAATCTGACCGCAGGAACAGACTATGAAAAAGAAATAAAAATTCATGATTGGATCTGCCAGAATATTTCGTATGATGATGAAGGTGCTGATAGAAGTAAACCGATGAGACTGATTGCTTCCCATAATATTTTTGGAGTATTTGCACACCACCGGGCACAATGCGAAGGAATTGCAAAGGCAGTGAAGGTTTTACTAAATGCAGTCGATATAAAGTGTATTGTAGTAACAGGCGAATCAGTCAAAAACGGAAAAAGAGTTCCTCATGCCTGGAATATGGTTAATATAGACGGACAACCGTATCATCTGGATGTGACATGGGACATTGGTGCCATTGGGTCATCTTTCAAAAGGATTCCGTATGATTACTTTAATTTGTCTGATCAGCTGATAATCAAAGAACATAAAGCTGATACACAATTGCCGACGTGTTCGTCTATGCAGCATAATTACTTTAAAGTAAACAAAAGAACATTTTGGATGAAAAGCCAGGCGATTGCATATGTAGAGAAAGCTCTTCAGGATGGAGATATAGAGTTTTATTTCCGGGTGGAAGGAAGAAATGTTGCGTCTGATGTGGCAGAAAAGATTTATGATCAGATATGCGTTTTTTTCTCTGAAAAGGGGATTACAGACAAAAGGGTAAAACGTATAGCAAATGACAAGATAGGTACCTGCTGGATAAAGATTTATTGAGGGACTTTTATGTTTGAATTAATATTATATGCCATAGGCTTTTTCATGATTACTTTATTGTTTCAGTATTTATTGCATAGATTCAGAAAAAATGGAAACCGGGGATATGGAGCAATTTGGGTTGGAAGAAGTGCCGCAATAGTAATTTGTGTCATGGGAATTGTTTCAAAAAATATTAATTATCTGGGTGCAGTAGTGGGTTTTTTGATGGCTGATGAGATTGGAAAAAAGATGGGGTGGCAGTGATTAGGTCAACCTATAAAATCGAATCAGAATTTTATGTATAATTGTCGAAATCCGGCGAATCATGTCATTCATTGCTATTTGACATTGGGTTCATATATTTGTACAATTTAATCACCAAATTGATGATTGTCATAGTACAGGAGGATGAAATGAGAATGGATATGCTGGCAAGAGAAATATTGAATCAGTCTATAGCGGAAGCTATTGATGCAACGAGAAATAAGATCTGTGCGGAAGATGAGGTGTATCAACAAGATGAGAAAGATTTGGACGAACTGACGAAGAGATTTATGGAATTAGATTTGCCGGAGCATGACAGAATGATAATTAATGATTATATCGCCTGCTTACAAACAGTAGATTGTCGGTATGCGGATATTTCTTATATGGCTGGTATTGAAGATGCCATTACCCTCTTAAAGAAGATGGATTTGATAAAAAATACAATTGAATAGTTATTAAGAGCTGCTTTTCTTTTTTTTACCCCATTACTCAAGTATACTAGAGTATTTAAGTAAGTGGTATAGTTCTAATCTTTTCACTGATTTATGGTTACAATGTATGTAAAAATAGGTCAGAGAAGAGGTGTAAAATACTTGCGTATAGAAGAGTATATTCCAAAAAGAATTTCTGAATTATGCAGAAAACGTGGGTATTCTAAATATCGACTCTCACAGCTTACGGGAATGTCGCAGACAGCATTAGGAAATATAATGTCCAGAGACAGCATTCCGACGATTCCAACGCTTGAGAAAATATGTGATGCATTTGGAATATCGTTAGCTCAGTTTTTTGCAGGAGACAGTGGCAAATTAGATTTGACATCTGATCAAACAGAGTTATTGGATATATGGGATGGATTGGAAGTTAAAGAAAGAGAGATTGTTTTATCTCTTATGAGAAGTTTAAAGAAATAAGAGCAGTTCAAGAAAAAATTGGACTGTTCTTTTTTTGGGCGTTGGAGAATGTAGGAATGAAGAAAAAAGGAATACTTGGTGCAATTGTGATTGCACTGCTTTGTATGGGATGCGTACATAAATTGAATGCGGTAACAACAAAAACAGGGAATAATTTTCAACTTTCAGATGTGAAATCTGAAATCAGCCAGGAAAAGTGCTGTATTTGCGGAAATAATGAAAGAAGCTTGATGCCATACTACAGAAAGTCTGGAATGCTGGGTTTGGTGTGTTTGAATACTATGGAAATATCATCACTCGATACACGTATATATTCGGATGATGGAACGAAAATCATCGGTGATAGTGGATTAAGCATTACGTCATCGTCACATGGTGAGGAAGAGTGCAGTTTCCGGATCAACGGGATGCCAAACCATGGGATTTTTGAGGGTAAAGTGAATTATGGAAAAAAGAGTACACCGAATTTTGAAGTGATAAAAAAATACTTGTGTCAGAATTGTCTGGATAAAGTCCTTTCCATGTATCAGGATGAAATGGAGTGGAGCGATTCCAAGGGTAGATTTCCGGAAGTATGTATTGTGGACTTTCAAACAAATGACCTTTATACATTGGGAAAAAGTCACATGGGGTATTGGATACGAGATTATTGGATACATATTGATCACGATGATGGCAGTAGCAGTATAATGGCTATATATGCACCGGAAGGTAAAATGGATAGCGGGAGTGAAGAGAGTCGATGAAAAAAATGAAAGATATAATTTCTCAGGAAAACAAATTTTTACGATTATGTGGAGATAACTACAGAGATAAAATCAAGAAAAAAATTCCAATGACAGTAGAGGATTTTAAAAAATTTATGTACTTGTTGGATGCTCTGGGATTGAGTGAATATTCGATTTATTTCTCCATGGAAATGTTTCCGGAGTTACTGGTAGAGTATGGCGAACGAAGTAAGGGTTGCGATTGGGATATAGGGGATGGGGAGTATGATTTTCTTGTGGAAGAAATGGTATCTATATGCGAAGAATGGCTGCAGGAGTTTTGTGATCAAATGCCATTAGAAAGCCAAAGAAAGAAATACCGGAAAGTCTTTGAAATTGATGAAGAATAAAAAATGAGCTAGGGTCAGTGATGTACAGTGTATTTGACCTTAGCTCATTACATATTGAGATTATTATAAATCATGTTCCTTTTGTCGGCGTTCAGTAATATCTTTGAAGTGTGCGTCATTGGATAGCAAGGTGTTGAAATTGGCAGTTATGGTATTTAATGTTGAGCGCTTTTTTTCTAAATCTTGCTTTTCCTTGGCAGCAGAGGAACGTTCATTTCTTAGATTGTCAATTTTTTTCTGAAGCCTCTCCGGGGAAGGTAATTTTGTAATGCCCAGCTCCTGTAATTGCTGTTTTAAGGAATCATGCAGTTTGTATTCTGACTGGTGAGCAGCTTTATATTTCTGAGGATCCGGTGCTGTTTTTGCATCTTCTACTATTTTTCTGCAGGTATGGTAGGACGAACAATGCTTCTGAATAAGTTCCTGGTGGGATATTTCAGAGCTTAATTCAGAAATTCGTTGTTCCGTAGCAATAATAGAATTATCAACATCAGCAATGTGCTGCCTAAAGTCTTCGTAATTCAGCAAATTGTTTTCGGATAAATAGTTGAAGGTTCGGGCTGCTTCTTTCAGATTATTGAGTTGTGCCCACCGTTCAATTCCGGCACGATTGCCGGTACTCACGTAAGCTGAGATATTGATAAAAAGCCGTACTTCTCTGGAAACGTTATGTGGAGTTTTTGTTTTATGCCGGTTCTTCTCCAGGCGGAGTAATACATTTTCTTCCGTATAATAGCTACCCAGAGATTTCATATTTGTAAAGTTTTTTTGCTCCGGTGCCCGGAAAGCCAGGTTCTTTCCCTGGCGAATCTCATATCCGGCAAGTCTCATTTTTTGAAGGAACTCATCATAGTTGATAGAGTGCATATGGCGCGTCCCAACGGCCGGTTTTGCGGAGCAAAACGGCCGAAATGCGAAGCTGAACAGCCGTTAGGCTTTGATTGATACAGAAATCTCTAGGATAATATATTCA